>CAYHJV010000042.1:0-4844 GCA_964357045.1 Candidatus Woesearchaeota archaeon
TGTTCCATTCGTCAAGGAAAATCTTGGCTTGTTAATACTAGCTGTTGTTATTATATCAATAATTCCATTTTTAAAAGAAGCCATTAAACACTTGCTTTCAAGGAAAAGAACGATTTAAAGCAGCTTCCAAAACTTTAAATATAAATTTCTTTTTATTCTAACATGAAAAACTGGGCAAAGGTAGGAGCAATAGGATTCGCAGCAGTTTTTGTAGGTCTGTTAATATTACTTTTTATAATAGGCCGCGATTCAGAAGGATGGGTTTGTTCAACTTTGGATGGCCCGGTTTATTGCAGTTTTATTCAGTTCGTCTCTTCACCTTTACATTGGGCATTCATTTTATTTTTTAGTTGGGTTGGTTTCGCAGGAGGAGTTATAGATCTTAAAGTAATAAATAAAATAATAAGAAACAGCAAAAATGGCGATAAGAAAATTTATCTCAAAATTACCTCAACTATAATGTTGACTTTGGTTATTGTTTTTGGCCTTATAGGAATTTTGGCCTTTGATAACTGGGTTGGGATAATGGTTTATGCCATAATTTTCACAATTTTTATAATGATTGTTAGTTGGGTTGTTGAGAAAACAAAATATGGGAATTAGATTCTTCATCTAAATGGCCAAAATATCTTAATCTATCTTCAATACCCTCTCTTTTTAAAGTGATATCGGCACATTTCGGAGTGCAGTATACTCTTCCTTTATAATCCATGAATGCACCTTTAGAATTAATCTCAAAATTACATTCGTATGCACTGCCAAATCTTTCTTTCTATTTCAGGCATTTTTATAAATGAATTAGCTGCCTTATATTTTTTATTGTTCTCTTATATCCATTTCATTATTTAGCACGGCCACCACTTGACTTGCAAAATACATTTTAGGGCCGACTGATATGTTGATGGCAACTTGCTTTAATCTTTTCAATTCCTTTTTAGGTAATCCTTTATGATCCCCTATAATAAAAACAGGCTCTCCCGACATTTTAACATCTCTAAGATTTTGGCCGTTCTTATCAAGTATAAAAATTTCCGCCCCACTTTTTTTTAAGTCACCAATAACATTCAAAAAACTTTTCTTCTCTATAGAACATCCTGGAAAGACTTCTGTTCTTTCTCCTGGCTTGTATTTATATAGAATTTTTTTAATTAAACTCCCAATATCTTTTTTGCTTATTGGTGTCTCATCTTTCACAGAAATTTCAATGTGTTTTGGTGGATCTGGCTGGCCGTAAAAAACAAAATGAAATACAACATCCCGTCTAAAATCATGGCTCAAAAATAAACCTTGAATCAAGCTGTGAATGGCAATATCCATTCTTCCAGCTTTCATTAGTTCATCTGTACTAAAATTCCCTGAAGTTCTTGCGCTCGCTGAAAAATAAATAAAGTGTTTCATTTTATATCTTGCAAAGTAAATTCACTCTTGGCGAAAATATCTCCCTCATTCACAACTTTAAACATACCTATAAATCTTTCACCAGAAAAAACACTTAAGATTTTACCAATCTCAAAATTTTGTTTTTTATTAAGAAACTTTTCGTAAATCGGTGAACCGTGTAAAACTCTATCAACAAATTCTGGTTTTATTTCAATAGCAGGATATATTTCAGAGACAATTTCAGCAGGAGATATGAGGTATTTTATTTTTTCTTCATTTTTAGCAAACTCTTCAAGTTCATATAATGTATAGCTTTCATTTTCATCAAAAATTCCTGCTTTATTTCTTCTTAATTCTAACATGTGTGCACCAACCCCTAATTTTTCACCTAAGTCATGAATTAATTTTCTAATGTAGGTTCCGCCCTGGACTTTAGTTTTGAACAAAAAATCTTTTCCATTCTCATCCTGTTCTAAAATATCAAAACTTTTTATTTCCCTTTCTCTTTCAGCCCTGTTTACTCTTGACCTTAAAGGCGGAAGCTGTTTTATTTTCCCAAGAAAACTTTCTTCAATTGCCTTCTTAATTTTATCTAAGGGAATATTTTCATGTAATCTCATTATTCCAACATATTCCTTATCGGAACCAATAAAAAACCCAGTAAGTTTGCAGGCTCTGTTTAATGCAACTGGAAGGACGCCAGTAACCTTGGGGTCTAAAGTTCCAAAATGACTTGTCTTTTTTACTCCGTATTTGTATAGAATTTTCCCAACAAGTTCCGAAATTTGAAATGACGTCGGACCAGAAGGTTTGTCAATATTTATTATTCCAAATTCAATTAGTTCATTTAAAGATTTTTTTTGTTTGAGTTTGTTGATGTCTATATTCATCTAAATTTCTCCCATCAAATATTTTCTTCTTAAACCATCAGGAAACTTCTCAATAGCATATCTCAACATTGTCCGTGGCATTTCCTTGCTATGCTTATTTAAAAACTCTTCTAAAATTTCTTTATTTCTTTTCCCAATTTCTCGCAGCATCCAACCAACATCTTTATGAATTAAATCATGATAGTCTTTTATTAAAATCTTTGAAATTCTTAAAGCATCATCAAACTCGTTATTTCTTATAAAAGCAAAAGTTGCAATTATTGAAACCCTTTTTTCCCATAAGCTATTAGATTCGGCCAATTTATATAAAATATCTTTTTTCTTATCATTCAGAAATTCTCCTACAATATTTGGAGCTGTTAAATCAACTAAATCCCAATTATTAACATATTTTATGTTTCTCATGTAAAAATTAAATATATTGGCCTTTTCTCTATCATCAGACTTCTTAAATTTTTCAACTAAAATCAAAAGCGCAACAAGTCTATGCTCGTGCACTTTACTCTTCAATAATTCTTGTATCTTATTCAAGTTTAAGCCAATGTACTTCTTAGCTATCTGTCTCTGTTCTGGAACTGTTATTCCAAGGAAAATATCTTCTTCTCCATATTCCCCAGGCCCTGTTTTAAAAAATCTTTGTAAAACTTTGGCCTTTTCAGGACTTGCAAGTCTTTGGAGGTCTTTTATTAAATCAAGTAACATTTTATATAATTTTAAAAATAGGTTTATTATTAAATATTCATGAACTATCAAAAAGCCATAAAACAACTAAAACTTCTAAGGAAAAACTCTAAAGAAATGAAATTAGCTGCTGAATCATGGAAAAGTCCATTTCAGACTTTGATTGCTACAATTCTTTCGGCAAGAACTAGAGATGAGAAAACCATTCCAATAGCAAAGAAATTATTCCAAAAATACCCCAGTCCAAAGAAACTCGCAAACGCAAAACTTTCTAATGTTAAAAAAATAATAAAACCTGTAAATTTCTATAAAAATAAATCAAAAAATATAATTAACTGCGCCAAAATATTGGTTAAAGAGTACAAAAGCAAAGTCCCTAAAAACTTTGATGATTTAATAAAATTACCAGGAGTAGGCAGGAAAACAGCAAATGTTTTTATTTCAGAATATGGTAATCAGGCTATAGGTGTTGATACTCATGTGTTTTACATTTCAAGATATTTAGGATGGAGTAACAATAAAAATCCGCATAAAGTTGAAGAAGACCTTAAGAATCTGTTCCCAAAAAAAATATGGAAAAATTTAAATCCAACTTTAGTTCGTTTTGGAAAAACTCACACAAGCAGAAAACAAAAAAATAAATTGCTTGATGAGGTAAAAAGAATAAAATGAAAGCAGAAAATTTTACTCTAAAAAATCAGGAAGGTAAAAAAATTAGCCTAAGTGATTTTAAAGGCCAGTGGGTAGTCCTGTATTTTTATCCAAAAGATGATACTCCGGGATGTACAATTGAGGCAATTGATTTTACTTCCATGAAAAAAAATTTTGGAAAAATAGGCGCCGTAATTTTAGGAATAAGCTCAGATTCAGAGGAAAGTCACTGCAAATTTATTGAAAAACACAAATTAGGAATTACATTATTAAGTGATCCGGATAAAAAAGTTATTAAGAATTTTGGCGCTTGGGGTAAAAAAATAATTTACGGAAAAGAATCTGAAGGGATCATGAGATCAACTTTTTTAATAAATCCTATGGGTGAAATTTGTTTTTCTTGGAAGTCTATTAAATCAGAAGGTCATGCAAAAGAGGTTTTAGAAAAGTTGAAGGAGCTGATTTAAATGGACACCCTCATCTCCCTTGTTGAAGAATTAAAAAATTCTCAAATAAAAAAAGTCATAGATTTAAAAATGCGGGAGTTTGAGTCAATTCCTAGAATTTTCAATGATACTTTTAGAGAATTAGCATTTTGCATATTAGCTGCAGGAACAAGCGCGGAATTAGGAATAAAAACAATTAACCATTTGGGGGATGTTCTTTTCATAGGAACAGAAGAACAAATTAGGAATAAACTGAAAGAGGTTTACAGATTCCATACTGTACGTGCGAATTTTCTAAATCTAGCCAGAGAATCTTTTAGAAATATTGATTTAAACTCCAAAGATGTCAGGGAGCAATTAGTTAAAAACATAAAAGGTATTGGAATGAAAGAAGCATCTCATTTTTTAAGAAATATAGGTTTCAAAGGTTATGCAATAGTTGATTTTCATATAGTTGATATCTTATATGATCATGGACTTATTGAAAAACCAAAAACACTTTCTCCTAAAAAATATATTGAAATTGAAAATATCTTAAAAGAATTAGCAGAAAAAACAAACACTTCTCTTGGAGAATTAGATTTGTATTTGTGGTATCATGAGACTGGAAAGGTGTTAAAGTGATTACTTAAGGTCATCGTCTCTTACTTTCTTGACTAGACCCACATCAATAATACAAGCCCCTTTAGATTCCTCATAACTTATAACGTTTTTATTTTTATCAACAAATTTTATTGGAACCGGCCTAGACAGACCTTTTTCCTTTGCATATGAATCCCAAATTTTATATCCTGTC
>CAYHJV010000042.1:4854-7461 GCA_964357045.1 Candidatus Woesearchaeota archaeon
TATCCTGTCTCTAATCCATCTTCTGTAGAATAACCTTCTAAAGGACAAACACCTCCTCCAGATATTCCAAGAGCTACGGCATATTTATGTTCAGGTTTAACTGAAGGTTTTATTTGTTCTATTCCCATCTTAATTACTTCTGCAAAGCTTGCCTAAATAGATGCTTCGGCTCTTTAGATTTAACTTTAGTCTGACGTTTCATTTGCTTTGCGGCTTCTTTCTCAAGTTTCTTTCCTGATTCTACAACAGCCGCCTTCTTTTCCTCTTCCTCTTTTTTATTTTCAGCTTCTTCGATCTTTTCTTCTGGAGTTTTTGATTCTTCGGCTTTAGCCTCCTCAGTAGTCTTTCTTTCTTTTTTCTTCTTGACCATTTCTTCAGAAGCTTTCTCCAATCTTTCTTCCCTAATCTTTTTGAATTTTAATTTATTAGGATAATCAACAAGCCCAACATTAACAATACCATTAAGGCCTTTAGTCACTTTAACCTTTACTTTATAAGGGGGGTTTTTTATTCCACGCGCCCACATGAATTCATTAAGATAATTATCAACCTTTATTTTCTTTAGATCTCTATCATAGACTTTCATATGTTTGACCAAAAATTTTTTTATAACTTTTATTGCTTTCTCCGTTTTCCTGTATCTAGGAACTCCTCTTATATTCTCCCTTATTGGGATTATGTAAATTCTTTCAGTACTTCCCTGCGCTGATTTTTGTGTTTTTGTTTTTTCTGCCATTTTTTCTTGTTAAACTATTGGTTTGGGAACCTTTTTAAAAGGTTCATTACCCGAAGTGTGATTTCCTCTGTGTTCTAGGTTTAATGTGTAATTTAGTTCTTCTCCAAGACCTTCTGTGTCTAGTAACAGATGAAGGGTGCATTTTTTTTCCTTTCTTGAATTTCTTCAACACGACCCAAAATGGAGCCCATTTTGTTTTCCTAGCTTGCTTAGCTAGTTTAGTCTTTCTTTCAGACCGAACGTTTCTTCTTTTTTTAAGCGCCATTTTTTGCCTCAACCAGATCAATTTTTAATTTATTTTCAATGTTTGATTTGATTTCTTCTAACTGCCTAGTGGACTCTTTATTATTCACTAAGTCATTTTTTATTGCTATTTGAACTTCATTATTTTGTATAGAAACTGCAATTCTAGAATTGCCCATATTATAAACAGGAGTTCTTTCATTTATATTTTTAAAATTCCCATAATTTTTATTCATTCTCATTATTACATCTAAAAAGGGAGTTCTCTCAACATTTTCTACAATAGCAAAATACACTCTTTCATTCATTTTATTTTATCCCCTCCAAAAATTCTTTTCCCATTTTAGTTAATTGTCTTCCTGGCTTTTTGCTTCTAACTCCTCTAACGACCTTAGCCATTTCAGTAAGCCCAGCCTTGTCAGCCTGTTGTAAAATTACTCTTATTATTTTTCCAGACGCCTTTCTAAATTCCTCTGGTCTGAAACCTCTATTTTTTCTACTTCCATATTTTGTCCTCAATCTGTTTACTCCTACAATATTCTTCTTGTAAATTTGTCTTAAAATACTTGCACTTCTTTTATACCAGAAATCAGGTTCTTCAATTGGTCTTTCTTTTGACGGTCCAGATTTTACAAATGCAACCCAATCAGGAGCCTTAAACTCGGGAATTTCTTTTAAAGCCTCGGCTAATTTTAGGTTATATTCTTGAGCCTTTAAGTCATAAACTGAATTCATTTTATGTGATTGACCATGCTTTGCAGCATTAGAACCTAAAAAGGTTTAGTCAAAATTAGATAAGAAAGTTGATTTATAAAGTTATCTTTTATTCTTTCGCCACTTCTTCAAAGTTATAGTAAACCCAATTATCTTTGCAGTATAATTTTTCTCTAAATGGTTCAAAATCATCTCAGAATATTTTCTTATTTCTTCTCTGTCTCGAGTGGCTGATTTCAAAACAGAAACTTTAACATTGTCAGAGTTTTTGAAATGATTTTTAAGGGTCTTAATAAAATTCTCAGTTACTCCGTTTTTTCCTAGTTGAATCTGTCTTAGCATTTTATTTTAAATCTGGAATTTTTCAATATCTTCTTTTTTAATTTTAATTACTTTGAATTTTTTAACTCCGAAAGTCCCTGTTTTCATTCCTTTTATTTTGTAAACATCTTTTCCTTTAAAAACATGAACCATCACATCACTTTTATTGTTCCTCCAATCTTGACTTTTTTTAGCGCAAAAAATTGCAATTTCCTTTTCATCGTATTTTTCAGGCTTGCCTAAAGTTATGCAAAAAGGGCTTCCTGGTTTTTCGGTGTGAAAAATTAAATTACTTTTTCCTATAAAATCTTTAACAAGTGATTCATTTTGCTCTGCGTTCTTCCCGGCTAAAACTTTTGCTCCGGCACTTGTTGTAAACTCTCTGTAATTCATAAATATCTTAGAAAAGAAGGATTTATATTAATTGTGAAAATTACAATCTCTTTATAGCTATAAGCCATCTTATATCTTTTTCTTGTTGAGTTCTCCAAATCTTGTCAAAGTAACTAACCTTGTAAGTTTCATCAGGCCCCCCGTGTTTTCCATACCAAGGATCATAGAGATGAATTTTTTCTTCTCCAATACTTCTAATA
>CAYHJV010000043.1:0-7329 GCA_964357045.1 Candidatus Woesearchaeota archaeon
ATCGGCGGAAGAAACACCTCTAACTCCTTTAATCAGTACAGGAATTTGTTCTCGTTTCAATCCTAATTTTCTTACAGAATCATCAAAATAATGATTAATGTTCAATTCTTGATAACTGTATCTTTTTCCTTTTTTCTCTCCTTCTTCTCCAATAAAACTTTTCTCTTTAGTCTCGTAAAAATAAAATTTCTTCCTGCAAACTGAGTTGCAAATTTCACACGAAAAATAGATAGTTTCCCTATTGCATTTCTCACAGAAATAAATTGGAAATGAGCTTCTAACTTTTCCAACTTCACAAGCAGCCTGAACACTTCTTAACCTCCCTCCTTCAGAACCGACAGGAAACAAAACATTTGGGCTCCCGGTGAGTTTTCTTAATTTTGCCTTTTCTGGCCTCCCCATTCTTGCACCAATAAACTCTCCCGCCTTATCCTTAATCTTCACATCACAAACAGAATTAATAAATTCCAAAATATCTTTATATTGCTCAAGGATTTTAAATTTGTCTAAATTAAAAATTTCCTTCACATCAATTTTCCCATCTAAAGCGTCAGGATTTATTCCGAGATTAAAAAAAAGAGCTTTACTATTCTCTGGACTTAAGACAATGTTTTCTATAACAACTTCATGTTCAATTCCCAACAATTCCAATGCCCTTTTACCATCTACAAATTTTTCCTGATCGTTTTTAGTGTAAGGTAAAATAATCTTACTATCAAGTCTAGAATATCCAAGCCAATTAATGAGGCCTTTCAACTGCCCTATGGAAATTTGAGTCCAATAATAAATAAAATTTGCGTGAAGAGGAACCGAATATTTTCTACTCAGGTCTACAGCCTCTTCAAAAGAAACATCAAAAGGATTTATTTCTTTAGCAATTTTTTCATTATTTTTTTCTAAATCCAAATGCCACCATTCTTCAACATAGCCTGGTTTAATCAAAGTAGCATTCCTATTCGCTAAATCACTAAATGGAAATAAAATATCTCCTAAATAAATTATCTCTTCAACATCAGAATAAAGTTTTTTTGCTTCCTCCTTTGTCTTCAACTTCCTAACGCTGCCATTAAAAAGTTTAACGATAGGCCCTTCAATACTATCACAACTCGTAACGACGCATCCTTTAGTGGGTTTTTCTATTTTTAATTGAGTCCCTATTGCAATAAATCCATCAGTAATTGCCATAGTTGCAGGATGAATTGAAGTTGCACTGAAACCGGAAGTCCTTCCTCTCCCATATCTAAATCTAAAGCTGCCAGACCTGCTAGGATGTCCAAAGATGGGCCTTCCAGCAACTAAATCTTTAATATATGTGGGAGAATCATCGGTTTGTCCCACCTCTCTTTTCTGATGCAGTTCAAGATAACCATCTAAAAAATCCCAATCACTGAGTTTAAATCCTTTCTGCCTCAAAATAGCAATGTATCTTTTTATCTTCGCAGCTTTCTGGGCAATGCCCTCTCCAAAAACCAGACACATTCCACTCCTCAAATAATTCGTATCGACCCTATCTAAATTTTTGTAATTAGAAACTTCAAATTTCTCCGATTTTTCTCCTGCAATTTGAACAGGGAGATTTTTTGCTAGAAAAATTATCTCAGCTTCAGTAGGCATATATTGTAAATTAGTTATTCTTTCATGGTAATCAGTCAGCTCGCTTACATATCTTTTAACTTCCGCTTCAGTTGGATCGTATTTGTGGAATCCAAAAATTTCCCTCAGATGGTCGACAAGAACTAAAGAAAATGCGGCCCCCGTACCACCAGCACTTCTAACAGGTCCTGAATAATAAGGGGCAAAATATTCTTTCCCATTTAGGGTCTTCATAATTTTTATTTCAGTCAGACCCTCTATGGGGCTTGAAACAACACCAAGAGTTGCATACGCAAATCCAACCCTAACACCTGCCTCTATAGCCTCCAACAAACTTTTAAATTGGCAAAATTTCTGCTTTGCAACTTCTTCCGCAATTTGAACACCAACAGCTGGGTCTAGTTTTCCATGTGTTTCTTCCAGCTCAAGAATCCTTTTCGCAATACCCGAATTTTCCATTTGAGGATAAATCGTTGAAACTAAACCCACAACTTTTTCAGCCATAGACATCGCCAATGGAATCTCAACTTTATTTACAGGATCTAATCCTTTAGCTCTTGCTTCTTCCGCTATCTTGTAAACTTTCTTAACTTCTAATTCAAAGTGCTTAAAATATTCTTGAGTGTTCATTTTGTTTTTTTAAAATATCTAAAACATGACTCCAATCTCTTGCTCTAAATTCATCTAAATCTTTTGCATCTCTATTCCAAGGTTGATCAAATAATATGACTCCGACACCCTTGTCATAACAATCTCTAAGAATACTCGCATGATCATCCACCAAAACACCTAATCCCTTATCTAAACAAGTTTGCGCTTTAGATTTTGAATAATCTCTATGTTTATTTCCATTAAAAAGAACCTTTTTAAAAATTCCTTTGTAGTGTTGCTCAACCCAACCAAGAGTTTTTTCTCTTAGATAAGTTGGACGATTAGTCACAGCAACTAAATCATTAGAATTCGATAAGATACCCAATGAATTTTTTGCCCCAGGCAAGGGAGAAATTTCTAAAAAAAGTTCGCTTTTATAAAAATCCTCAAGAATCTCTAACACCTTTTCCTCAGAAACTCCCCAGAATTCGGACAATCGAATGCCATCATAACTTTTAAATTTATTTCCATTTTCAAAAACAGAATTATAAAAATTTCTAAACTTTCCAGAAAAATCTGCTACAACATCGTCAATATCAATTCCTATTTTCATTTATTCAAAATCCAAAATTTTTATTTCACGCGTTTTCAAATTCAGCATTGGAACTTTACAAAAGTCTGGAAGATTGCCCATTTTTTCCTGATAAGGTGTAAACTTCTCCCAACATGAGCCTGATATAATGAGCACATTGTTAAAATAAACAACTGCACTTTTATGAGTGTGGCCAGAAACAAATATGTCTGGAGTTTCTCTTATAATATGTGCGTCCTTTCCTGGAAAATATTGTGTTGAGCCGTGAGTTGGAGCAATATGCCTATGTTTAAGAAGATATTCTATAATTTTTTCAGGATAATTCATAGCCTTTATCTTCATTAGTTTTGGAACGCTGTTAGCATAAAAAGGATATGAATGCCCATGGTAAGTAAAAATGTTAAACCCCTGAAAATCTTTTCTTGCGGCGATGTTCACCATGGCTGGATTCTCAGTAAGTATAACATTTTCTATATCGTGCAAAGCCCAAGCATGTTTCTCATCGTAAATAGGCTGAGGCTCCATCAACCTAACCCCTTCATGATCGCCAGTCGAAATTATTATTTTTATATCTTTTCTTATCAAACTTAAAATATCTGCTATTCCAATATATTGATCTTCCAAACCAACAACGGCCAAATCTTTTTCCTGATTGGGATAAACCCCAACTCCTGCAATTAAATCCCCTACAATAAAAAGATATTTTATTTTACTGACTTCGGGAGTGTTAGGAATTTTTCCATTAAGATAATCTACAAATTTGAGGAAGTTTTCTTTCATAAAATTTTTACTCCCATAATGAACGTCACTAATAAAAACGACATGTTCTTCTTCAGGAGAATATTTTTTATTTAGAATCCCCATTTCTGGAAAAATAATGTCGTTTGCAAAAAGAAAATCTCTACTTCCAGAACATTTAAATCCTACAACCGAATCCAAAGCCACATCTTCTGCTTTTTTAAGTAAATCTTCTTTGCTTTTATTAACCAAAACCTTAACTTTACCGGTTAAGTCTTCAATTTCAAAAATTATATTATTATTTTTAGTAAATTTTTTGTCTAAAACCATTCCAATCAAAGAAACGCCTTGTCTAGCCCCCGATAATTTATTAATAGAAACTAAATTTTCTAAAGATGGATGGTTTTGTAAAAAGGGCCTCATTTCCGTAAATCTTGTTCTAAAATAATTTATAAAATCCCCGACCTCAAATTTTTTACCAGGCAGACAGTTAACAGACATTATTTTTACACCCCCTAAAGCATTAGAAACTAATTTATCTTCATCGCTATCTGTTTTTTTAGAAGTTAAAATCTCTTTAGAGATTTCTATACTAAGGCCGAGTTTAATTTTTATTTTTTCTAAAATTTCCTTATTTTCTTCAGGAAGATTTGAAAACACCTTGTCTAATTTTCCCTGATTATCATAAAACAAATCCCGAGTTATAATTTTTCTCTGCGTTCTATTCTTAATTTGTGTTATAATCAGTTTTACAGACTCGGCGTCGGTTTCTTCGCTCAAAAGAGCCAGCACTTCTCTGTCTACCAAAAGGCCATTTTCCAAACAAAACTTCAATATTTCATTCATCGCCATTTAAATTTATTGATAATCCAAAGACTCTTTAACAATTTCTTTTGCCCTATTAAGGATATTCCGAGGTATCGCAAGTTTTATTTCCCTCATTCTCCCCCCTCTCCCTTTAGAAATAACTCGAACATTAATAATTCCCAGCATGTCAAACTCCTGAACAATATCTCCCACCCTACGCTGAGTAAGAACCTCTAATTTATTTCTAATACATAAATCTTGATAAGAGTTGTAAACATCGCCTGTAAAAATAGGCTCGCCGTTGCTCTTTTCAACCAAACCTATAATAGAATGCAAGACCACTTGGAACTGTTTCGGTTCTGTCCTTATAACATCCAAAATTTTATCGCTTTCTATTTTTTTATTAGCCTCATCTATATGCTTAAGCAAAATCTTCTTTGCGCCCTCCCTCTCGGCCAATTCGCCAGCAATCCTTAACAAATCTAAAGCCCTTCTTGCATCTCCATGCTCTCTAGCTGCAAAAGCCGCGCATTTCTCTATAACTCCAGGCGCCATAACTCCAGGCTTAAACGCTCTCTCCGCTCTCTTTCCTAAAATTTCCCTTAACTGCAATGCATTATAAGGTGGAAAAACAACTTCTTCTTCAGAAAGCGAGCTCCTGACTCTCGGATCCAAATCCTCCAAGAAAGTCAAATTATTGCTTATACCAACTATACAAATCTGTGTCTTGGCCAATTCTGAATTAAGTCTAGTTAAATTATATAAAAAATCACTGGATATTTTTTTTACAGTCTGGTCAATTTCATCAAGAATTAAAACAACCAACTGCTTTTCTGAGTCTATTATCTCTATGAATTTATTATAAACTGACTCCGTAGGAAGTCCTGTAGCAGGAACCACCCCCCCAAGTTTCTTAATCAATTCAGCAAGAATTCTATACTCAGTATCAGCTACCTTCTTAAGTTTACAATTAAGATACTCTATTCTAAGATTAAACCCATTACTTTTGTCCATTCTTTTCATTAATTGATCTCGAACATATTGGATAGAAAGAGTTTTTCCCGTGCCAGTTTTCCCATATAGAAATAAATTACTAGTTCTCTCTCCCCTTAAAACCGGCGCAAGAATAGAAGCAACCTGTTTTATTTGCTCTTCCCTATGTGGAATTTCGTCTGGCTTATGACTAATCTGCAAAAGAGACTTGTCCCTAAAAATACTATTCCTACTAAACGCCTCAAAAATACCATCTAGTTCCATTTAACCTCTTCTCGATAAAATCTTTTCAATTTATTTAATCCCTTATAACAAAATCTCTCTGTTTTATTTAAGTTCTTAAGATTCTATTGTTTTATTTAAGTCTTTATATACTTAAAAATACATTACCCCTGACACGTGTATTTCCTGTGGAAAAAATTTACTCCAAAATTTTCTCGCCGATAAAAAGTCAGGGGGTTTTATAAATAGTTATGACTACTAAAAAAGAAAGACACCAATATTTCTTATGGAATTATAGTTACAAAAGATATGTTTAGACATTTACTGTATCAATGAAAAATTTATCTAACTGATAGAAAAAGGGGTAGTAGTTTATTATTATTATTATGGTTGTTATTCTTATTCTCTTATTCTTATTGTAATTATTATAATAACAATTTATTACTAATTATTATATTTTACAGTGTAATTATCTAATTATGTAATTATATACTATCTTATATTATATACTATACAAATTTTTATAAATAAAATAAAAAACAAAAAAGTTATAAATTCCTTTTTAAAGCTTTCCACACGAAACCAAGGAGTGAGTATGTTCTAACCCCCTGACCTAAAAGTTCTCCCTTAGCCATCCCAAACCTTTTCTCAACCCCCCTTATCTACTTATAATTCTAATCTCTATATAAATTCACAGAAAAATTTATAAACAAATCCCTTCTTGTGTCATACATGCATGATGACAAAAATCCCTTTAGCGCTCTATTGAGTAAGATGATAGTGACTAAAGAAGGAAAGAGATTAGGTTTTGTGAAGGATATTACTTTTGAGACTAAGTCGGGAGAATTGATAAATATTGTTTTGAAAGAATCCACAGTTTATACTAAAAATCTTAATTTGGAAAGAACATCTTCAAACGACTTCTTAATACCTTACAGTGCAATCATTGCTATTGGAGATTTTGTTATTGTTTCTGAGGAAGATTTAATTTAACCCACCTAAATATTTAAATATACTTTTTTAATTAAGGTAGTATGAAGATAATTGGATTTAATTTTACTAAAATAAACGTAGAGAAGTTTTCACAAAAGGCAAAGGATTTGAAGGTCAACACAAAAATAGATGTTTCCGACATAGATTCTGTCAATTCAGACATCTTTAAAGGGGATGAGGGGATTCTAGGCGTTAAATTTACTCATATCATCAATTATGATCCTGATTTTGCTAAAATAGAGTTTGCAGGCTCGGTAATCGTTTCTTTAAACTCTAAAAAAGCCAAAGAAGTTTTAAAACAATGGAAAGATAAAACTATGCCTGACGACTTTAAAGTGTTTATTTTCAACTTTATTTTAAGGAAATCCAGTCTCAAAGCCCTTCAACTTGAAGAAGAGGTTAATTTACCCCTTCATATAAAATTTCCTCAATTAGGTCTTAAAGAACCAACCCAAAATTAGTCAAGTTTTATATATCTTTTTTCTCTATTAATTAAATGAAAATTTCTACTCAGAAAAGAGATAAAATTTCCGAACAAATTTTATCCTTTTTATTCTCCATTTCCCCTCGAGCAATATTTACCTTTCATATAGCCCAAGAAATAGCTAGAGACGAAGAATTTACTAAGAATTTGTTATTACACTTAAAAGAAAAAGGCCTAGTTACAGAAATCAAAAAAAATTCTAAAGGAATGGTATATTTAAGACGAATTAGGTGGAAATTGAGTGATTTGGCTTATAAATTTTATAAAGATAAACAACATTCTTCGTTTGATTAAATCAAATTCTAACTATGAATTA
>CAYHJV010000044.1:0-7014 GCA_964357045.1 Candidatus Woesearchaeota archaeon
CGGGAATAGGCGAACAGTTTGATGCAAACAATCTTCGTTATAAAAAAATAGTTATAATGACTGATGCAGATGTTGATGGTGAACACATTAAGACTTTACTTCTGACTTTTTTCTTTAGGTTTATGCCTCAGTTGATAGAAAATGGGAACATTTATGTCGCTATGCCGCCGCTTTACAGAGTTAGAAAAAATAAAGATCATTATGTTTACTCTGACAATGAGCTGAGAAAACTTATAGAAAAACTTGGAGGCACTCCTAATGTTACAAGATTTAAAGGTTTGGGGGAGATGTCACTTGATCAGCTTTGGGATACTACAATGAATCCTATGACAAGAAAAATTAAGAAAATTTTTATTGAGGATGCAATTGAAGCAGACAGAGTTTTTTCAATGCTTATGGGGGATGATGTTCAAGCTCGTAGAGAATTCATAGAAGAAAATGCGCACCAAGCTACGCTGGATGTTTAAAATGGAAATGATTGGAGTAGAAAAATGAAAGAAAAAATGTGGAGATTAATTTTGGTTTTGTTTTTGTTAGTGGCTGTTGTAGCATTTGGGATTTTTTCCGAGAAAGTTTTAATCGGAAAAGTTGTTGAAGAAACTAATGTTGATAAAGTTTATGAGAAAGATTATATTAGAGAAAATTGTGAATGTGTTGAAAGGAATATATTTGCGTGTGGTTTTGAAGGTTTTGAATATGGGGGAGAATTTTGTGAAAAAGGCAAAGAGATTACGAATCCTATTAGAAAATGCTCCAAGTTTGACTGCAGTGGATATATAGTTGAAGTAAATTCTTCTTTTTATGACTAAAATGCCAAAAAAATCAAAACTAAAAACACCTGAATGGATAACTGGAGGATATGATTCCAAAGCCGATTGGGAGAAAGCACAAGGAAAAAAAATTTCTTCAGAAAAGAAGTCCGAGAAAATTTTTAAAATTCGAGAGTGTCCTAAATGTGGTTCTGAGGATGTTGGCGTTGTTCTTATTGGCGAAGAAGGAAAGAGAGCCGATAATTGGCAGTGTCACAAATGCAAATGGACGGGAAAAAATGTTAAAGAACTTGAATTAAATGAAGATGAATTTTTGAAAAGAATGGAGGCAAAATAAAACAAAAATGGTCGAAAATCAAGATGAAGAGGAATATGAAATTGAAGTTATTGAAATTAGTTTGAACGAAGATGAAATTGAAGGATTAATAGGGAGTTTGCAAAAATTAAAGAAATCGAAAAATGAGTTTACTTTTGACTTGGATGATGAAAATGAACTTTTAATTAAATACTATGATGAAGATGATTTAGATGATGAAGAATTAGAGGATGATGGAGATGAGGATTTGGGAGAGGGAATGATTAAATGAAACTAAAAATGACTTGTCCAAAGTGTAATTCTGTAGATGTAGATATAGCGGAGAATACAGAAGATATTACACCTCAATACAAATGCAATAAGTGTGGGCATAAGGGCAGTCTGTTTCCACAGTTCGGGAATAAAACTAAGAAGGAGGAATATTAAATGACACCAGTTGATAAACCAGAAAATATGAAAGAGACTGAGAAGGGAGTTTTTGAGACGGAAGTTTCCAGCGAAATGAAGAAATCTTATTTAGATTATGCAATGTCTGTTATTGTTTCAAGAGCCTTGCCCTCTATTGAGGATGGCTTGAAACCTGTTCAAAGAAGAATTTTGTACGCGATGAATGAAATGGGGCTTAAGCCAGGAACTCAAACAAAAAAATCTGCGAGAGTTGTGGGAGATGTAATTGGTAAATTTCATCCGCATGGAGATGTTGCCGTCTATGACGCTATGGTTAGAATGGCACAGGATTTTTCTTTGAGGTATCCTTTGATTTTTGGACAAGGAAATTTTGGAAGCATCGACGGAGATCCTCCTGCTGCTTATAGGTATACGGAAGCGAGATTGATGGCTATATCAACAGAGTTGCTTCAAGACATAGATAAGGATACTGTTAAGTTTACCCCTAATTTTGATAACTCTACTAAAGAACCTGAGCTGCTTCCAGGGAAATTACCTACTTTGATGTTGAATGGAGCTACGGGGATCGCTGTCGGTATGGCCACTAATATTCCTCCCCATAATCTTATTGAGGTTTGTGACGCTATTAACACCTACATTAAAAATCCCGATATTACAATTGAAAAATTATGCGAGATTGTTTCAGGCCCTGATTTCCCGACTGGAGGTTTGGTTCAAGGAGATATGCTAGAGCTTTATAAAACTGGAAAATCTAAACTAATTTTGAGAGGCAGGACTTCAACGGAGAAAGTTAGAAATAAAGAAGCGATTGTTATAACGGAGATTCCTTATATGCTTAATAAAAGTCTTTTAATTACTCAGATCGCTGACTTGATCCAGGAGAAAAAAATTAAGGACATTGCTGATTTAAGAGATGAAAGTGCAAAGGGGAATATAAGAATTGTTTTGGAGTTGAAAAAAGGAGCCAATCCTAAATTTATAATTAATTCTTTGTATAAGTATACGCGACTCCAAGATTCTTTCAGTGTTAATTTCCTTGCTTTAGTTAACGGTCAACCTGAGATTTTGACTCTTAAGAGAGTTTTGGAAGAATATGTAAAATATAGAAAGCACATTATTACAAATAGAACAAAGTTTGAACTGAAGAAAGCAAAAGACAGACAGGAGATTGTTGAAGGACTTTTGATTGCTTTGAAAAATTTGGATGCCGTTATTACTACTATTAAAAGTTCAAAAAATGCGGCAGAGGCACATGAGGCTTTGGTTAACAAGTTTAAATTAACAAAGAAACAATCTCAGGCTGTTCTTGAAATAAAACTTCAGCAGTTAACTTCTTTAGAGAGAGATAAATTGCATAAGGAAGCCGGGGAGTTGAAAATAACTATTGCCGAACTTGAAAAGATTCTTGGAGACATCAATGAGATTTTGAAGATTATTACTAAAGAAGTTAATGAATTGAAAAATAAATATGGAGATAAGAGAAGAACGCAGGTTATGCAAAGAATTTCTGAGATTTCTGAAAAGGATTTGGTTCAAGATAAAGAAGTTGTCGTGACTATAACTGATAAGGGTTATTGCAAGAGAATGGATGTTAAGACTTATAGAGAGCAAAAGAGAGGAGGCAGGGGAGTTATGGGAAGCAATCTTGCAACAGGAGATTTTGTCAAACAAATGATAACTTGTTCAACTCATGATTACTTAATGTTTTTCACTACGAGAGGAAGAGTTTTGTGGTTAAAAACTTACGATGTTCCTGAAGCGGAGAGATACAGCAAAGGAAAGGCAATAATTAATTTACTTAGTCTTGCTAATGAGAACGTCACGAAAGTTATTTCTGTTAAAAATTTTGATGATGGTTTGTTTATGGCTACTAAAATGGGGGTTGTGAAAAAAATTTCCCTTTCACATTTTTCAAAACCGCGAGCTTCCGGAGTTAGGGCAATTAATCTGCCTAATGATGAATCCGATATTTTGATTGGTGTTGAGATAGTTAAGAAAGGACAGGAGATTCTTTTGGCTACTAAGAAAGGAAAGGCTATAAGATTTAACGAATCTGAGGTTAGGGACATGGGGCGGTCTAGTTATGGCGTTACGGGAATAAAATTTGACAAGAGTGACGAGGTTGTGAGCTTGGAAGTTTTAGATACTGCGGCTATTCTTACTATAACAAAAAAAGGGTATGGAAAGAGGACTGCTGTTCAAGATTACAGGAAAACATCTCGTGCGGGAAAAGGTGTTATTAATCTTAAGGTATCTGATAAAACAGGAGATGTAGTCAATACTGTTTCAGTGAATGATTCTGATGGGATCATAATAACTACGGCTAAAGGAATAGTAATAAGGACTTCATTGAAAAATATAAGGATTATGGGTCGGGCTGCCAGCGGGGTAAGAATTGTCAAATTGCAGGAAGGAGATCATGTTACAGATTTGGTGAAAGTTCTTGAAGCAGATAATGGCAAGGAAGGGGAATAGTTGTTTCTATTTAGGAGTAACATAATGGAAAGATTTATAAATGTCAAAATTCTTGGGAAAGTATGGAAAATGAAGATAAAGTGGGTAAACTTGAAGGAAAATTGGATATTGGTAAATTTATAGATACTTGTTTTAGCCATATGTCTGCTGAAGAGTTTTTGAGATTGAAAAGAGATGAGATATCAAAGTATAATCCTATTCATTTAGATGCTGTTTACACAGACCTTAATCATACTGATGAAACAATTCGTGCTACAAAAATTAAGTTGGCTAATGACGCTCTTAACAAAGGATGTGTTTATGTTACAAATTTGGATTATGCCGGTCCTTGCATTGTTGCAACTGGATTAAAGTCTGTTAAAAATAGTGGGGTGAACAAATAAAATGAATATGATTAATAATTTAAAATCAATGTACTACAATTATAAAATTAGAAAAATAGATGAAGAGATTAGAGGTAACTACAAGTTAATGGTTGGTCTTTCTATTTTTAGTTCTAGAAATAAGGGAGAAAATTACCTTCCTTTTGTTGATGGTGCAATCAAAGACTTTAATGATTCTACACCTGCACTTTTACAAGTTTTAAGAGAAGAAAAAAGCAAACTTATTGTTAAATTAAATAGTTTGAGAAGTGCAGTTTTAAAATAAAAATGGGAGAATTATATGTACAGAGAGGATTGAATTTGGGTGCTGTTCTTAGCTTGCTTTCTATTCCAATTACAGGACCTGTTGGTATTGGGGCTGCAGCCGCTTTTTATTTGGGGGCAAGGGGAAGATTAATGGTTAGTAAAGAAGCTAGGGATGAATACTCAAATGATCTTAAAGAAGTGAGAGATGAAAAAAGAATTGAAAGAACTGCCAGGGAATCTGCTGAAAGATCTGTTAGAGAAAGATTAGGAGCTCAAAATATTAATGCTAGTAATAGAGCCCGGACTGAAGTTGACCAAACAAGATTAAGAGAAGAGACACTCAGAGAAGCTGCCCAACTTGAATGGGGGAGAAATCAATATAATCAGTATTTACAAAGTTTGAATCCTGCCGATAGAACTTATGCTACGGGATACCAAGTGAAATCTCCCAGAACAATCAGCGTTTTTGGAATTCCTATTTATAGCAGACCTCTTGAATTTAGAGTTTTAAAAGACGATTAATTCCCAATATCCAATTTATTCTTAAAACAAAAACTTTAAATACCTAGTAAGATTGTTCTTACCATGATAAATATGGGTATAACAAAAATTAGTTCAAAGGGACAAATAGTTATTCCACAAGATATGAGGAAAGATTTGAAAGAAGGCGATAAGCTGGTTGTTATAAGAAACAAAGATCAAATAATTCTTAAGAAAGTAGAAGATTTTAGCGAGAACATTGAAGAAGATTTGGAATTTGCTAGAAGAACTGAAGAAGCTTACAAAAGAATTGAAGCCGGCGAGTTTATTGGGGTTGATTCTGAAAATCTTGAAGAAGAAATGATGAAATGGTAGAGTTCATATTTGGTAAAAGATTTCAGGATATTTTTTCTAAACTTAAAGACAATATTTTAAAGAAGAGAGTTATTGACCAACTTAAGAAAATAGAGAACAATCCCGAAGTAGGCAAACCGATGAGACACGATAGAAAGGGAACAAGAGAATTATACATCAAGCCATTTAGACTTTCATATGAATATTTTAAGGATAAAGATATGGTGTATGTTTTAGACCTATATCATAAAGACAAACAGTAAATCTTAATCCCAAATATCTAATTCTTCTTCCTTAACACCTTTAATTTCTTTTGAACTTTCTAAATTTAATTTTTGTTGTTTTTCAAACTTAGGTCTTTTGTTTTCCCAAGCAGGGCATATTGATTTGTATTCGCACCAATGACAGAGGGCTGAAACTCTTGGGGGAAAATTATTCGTGGATTCAATTTTTTTTATTAATTCAATTATTTCTTTTTTATGTTTTTCAAGCTCGTGATTTTCTTTTTTTAAATGAATTTTTTGGTTGTGGGCTAGGTAGTGCCAGACTACTACGACCTCTTTTTCACTCCCAAAAATCTCTTTTATTGCAATTGCATAAATTGACAACTGCCTGTCGCTTTCAATTTGCTCCTTTCTTGGCATTGAGCTTGAGGTCTTGTAATCGTGAACTTCGTATCTATTTTCTTTTAAGTTGTAAACCAGTCTGTCAATGAAGCCGATAATTTCGTATTCATTATTTTCTCCTAATTTTATTCTTATTCTTTTTTCAACTTCTAATGTGTTATCATCAAAAGGGTGGTTTTGTGTATAATAAGTTGTTAAGAATTCAATTCCTTTGTTGAAGTAATATTTATCATTAAGGTTGTCTTTAACAATCACAATGTTTTCGTTGTAATTATCAGTCCATGTGCTGCTGTAAACCATTATTATTTCTTCAACACTTGGGATTCTGCCTATTTTTACTTCGCTGTGCAAGTATTCTAAAACAGCATGGACGGCAAATCCGAGAAGCGTTTCAATTGATTTATCTACGGTTTTTATTTTGTCTATGTATTTGAATTTATATTTTATAGGGCATTGCTCAAAAGTTTTCAATTTAGAATGCGAATATACTTTTTTCTCTGGCATTTTTTAGAGAAATAAGAGAAGTTTATAAAAATTTGTTTGGTGAAAAATAGCTGCTCTTCAGAATTAACTTGGTGATAATGTAAAACACTAAAATAAATAATATTAATAAAGTTTGAGATTAAAATTTATTAAACAACGAGCGAAGCGAGACAATATAACTAATTAATGACTAGGAGGTTGTGAGGAGAGGCAATCATCAACATCTATTTTCCCATTCCCATGTTTCTCTGTTAAAGAATCTGCAATCATCGCTTAGGCTTGCATCTGGGACACATGCGCCGCTTGCGCATCCATACTGACAGATGACGTTTGATTCTGAGGAGATTTTATTTTCCTCACATGTATATTCTTTAAGGAAGCAGTCTTCTCCTCCGCATTTGTCAACTTTATTATTTTGAGAGCCTTTATAGCAAAAGTCGCTGAACCATAATTCCACTTTTTCATCGTTTAAT
>CAYHJV010000045.1:0-6920 GCA_964357045.1 Candidatus Woesearchaeota archaeon
TTCTACTTTTTGGTATAAATCTGCTTCTGGAAGATTCTTTGCATATTTTTTTAAGAGATTGCTTGATTTTTGTGGAACAATAACAAATGGTTTTTCTATAACATTGAGGAGTCCATAACCTGTTCCAAAATTATAGGTAAGTAAGTCTTTTGAGGTGGCTGTTCCTTTAAAAATTTCTTCCCCCGTTGCTTCAAACATGAATGTTCTTGGTGTTTGACTTTTACGAACACAACTTTGATAATAAGTGGCACTTAACTCAAGTTTGCTTGGATTTCTTGTTCCATCAAATTTCATAATCCCTTTGCCGTCATCTATAAATCCTTTTATTTGTTTTCCATTTTGAGATTGTTCTGCACTTTGAATATATATGTTGAATTTCTTACTATCCTTATACATTCCAATATAGTTCGGAATTTTTAATGAGGCCAACCTAAACATTTTTTTCAGGGGTAGAGGCAATCTAGTTAAAGGATTAAACATATTTACAAGAAAAACTTTAACTTTAAAAGTTTATATGTAATCAAAACCCTTATAAATTGATTTCTTGTTTTTTGCTTAGAGCCCCGTAGTATAGTCGGTCAAGTATGCGGCCCTTTGGAGGCTGAGACCTCGGTTCGAATCCGAGCGGGGCTATTTAATACTTATCCTTATATCTTCCTCTTTTTTCAACTACGTGTAGTCTTTCAAAAACTTTTTCGCATTCTTGAGGGTATTGTTTTTCATAGGATTTTTCAACTTCTTTCCAGAGTTCTTGCCAGTGTTGAAAATGCTTTGCTTCTAAAGCTTCTTTTAGTAAATGCAAATCAACTGCTTTATCTTCTATTTTTTTGCTTATGAATCCTAGGCCGAAGTCGATGAAACACACTGAGAAATTGCTGCTCATTTCATTCGCAGATTGACTTTGCTCCGCGCCAGACTTTGTCAAGGCGCTCCGCTGAGAAGATTTTAATTTTAAAGTTTTTTTTATATCAATCTTAATTTTACTTATTTCTTTAAGATTATTACCAGAATCTTCAACTAAAATCATATTACTCGTTGTTAAATCACCGTGAATAATGTCATGAGAATGAAGTTTTGCAATTGAGTTTCCAACTTCATTCATTACGACTTTTTGTTTTTCTAAAGAAAATTTATTTAAGTGGTCAGAAAGTTTTTCTCCTTTAATGTATGGAATTTTTATACGATAAGATTCTTTAGTCGGCTCAAAAGAAGGTGTTGGTGTGTTTATTATTTTAGATGCTTTTTCTAATAATTTTGTTTCTGATTTTGTCCTTTGTTTTCTTATTTTATTGTCTAATTCTGGAAGCCTGTAGGATTTTTTAACTCGGTCTTTAATTATGAAATTTTCGCTTAGAATTATTACAGCTTCTGCGCCTTGTGCGAGGATTTTTTCCATTATATATTTTTAGTCCTCATAATATTTATATACTTTGTTTTTTTGCTCTCCGAATGAAAGGTCTAGTTAGAAAGGTTTTAGCTCCTTTAGCTATTGCAGGGACTTTGTTTGCGAGTTCCCCTGATGTTTATTCTCAAGAAAGAGCAGCTGAAGAATTTAAGCCTAAGACGCGTTTTTCTATTGGAGTTGGGGCTTATTCAAGCGATAAAAATCTGAAAGAGATTTATGGAAATATGCCGAGAGTTAGGGGGGCTATTAGTGTGGATATGTCTCCGAATTTTACACTTGAGGGTGGATTGGCGTATTTAAAGAAGAAAGGAGATCCTTTGATTTTTAATGAAGGTTTTGATAGTGTTACTGGTACGACAGAAATTGAAATGGCACAATTAGAGGGACTTGCCAAGTATGTTTTTAATGGAAAAAGTGCTAGGTTTTATGCTGGAGGAGGGTTGACTGCTATTAATGTTAAGGAAAAATTGTCTTTAAGTGCAACTATTGATGGAGATACTTTTAATGAGAGTGCAGAATTTACTGGATCTGGTGCTGGCTTAGTTCTTGTTTTAGGTGTAAACGTTCCTATGGGCAAGAGCAATTTATTTTATGCTGAACTTTCTGGAAGATCTGTTGGTGTTAGTAATGATTTGGGGAGTCAGTCAGAAATTGGTGGTGGAGTTGTAGAGGTTGGAGTTAGGTTTTAACTACATTAGTTTTGATTAGTTTTTCAAAAACCGATTTTATCATCAAATTTTTTAACCTATAGGATTTTTTTATTCTATCTTTTATAACGAAATCATTTGAAAGGATTATTACAGCTTCTGCGCCTTGTGCGAGGATTTTTTCCATTTTATTTTTTCCAAGGAAAAATTATTATGATTAGGGCTATGATTAAACTGATGTCCACCACCAGACAATATTTACAATAGGAGAATAAAACAAATTTTTGAAGGTATATGAAGTAAATTGCTATTATTGCCCCTAAAATTATGCTGATGTTTATTATTAGTTTTTTATTTTTTGAGTGATGTTTTATTTGAAGAGCTGTTATAATTGAAAGGAATGCGAATATAAAAATTCCCAAAATACTATTTTTTATTCCAAATGAGTAGGCGTATTTCGAAGTCTGAACAACATCGCAGCCTTGTACGCATATTGGTGGCGTAGGGGTTAGGGATAAAATTAAGGAGCCTACTAAGGAAATTATGAATATTATCAATAAGAAAGTGTATTTGTGTTTCATTTTATTAAAATCTCATCTTTTTCATCTTGCCGAATTTTTTTGCCAGCTTCATTAGTTGTTTTTGGCTTAAACCTTTCGAGGGATCTAATTCGGTCTGCGATTTCATCATTTCGTTTAATAAATCGTATTGTTTTAATAAAGCTTTGACGTCTGAATTATTTACACCCGCTCCTGCGGCTATACGATTTATTCTTGAGTGCTCTGATTTTAAAAGTTCGGGGTTTTCTCTTTCTTCTGGAGTCATAGATTTTAGTATGTGTTCCCACTTTGCTATTTTCACTTGTTGATTTTCTAAAGCATTTTCTGGGATTTTAGTTTTCATTCCAGAGAACCCCGGAATCATACTTTTTATTTTATCTAATCCCCCCATTGTGTTCATTGATTTTACTTGCTCAATAACATCTTCCAGAGAAAGTTTTCCTTCATCTAATCTTTTTTGCAGCTTTTCTTGCTCTAACTCGCCAGTCGCTGATTTTATTTTTTCAATTAGTGTTTCTAAATCTCCCATACCCAGAAGTCTTGAGAGAAATCTTTTTGGTTCAAAAGGTTCCAAGTCGTTAACTTTTTCGCCAGTTCCAATAAAATAAACAGGAGCATTTGTTTCATTGCAGGCTGTTAGAGCCCCTCCGGCTTTTGCAGTTGAATCCATTCTTGTTATTATGACTCCTGAAATATTCACAGCATCCTTGAATTGTTTTGTTTGAGGTTTCGCGGCCTGACCAACATCTGCTGGAAGAACGAGGATAGTTTCTGTTGGTTTTATTTCTGAAGACAGATCTTTTATTTCTTTAATTAATTCTTTATCAAGCATGTGTCTTCCGGCTGTGTCAATAAGAACTAAATTGTATTCCTCTAAATTTTTCTCATGTTTTTTCCAGGCTTTCAAAGCATTTTTTTCTTTTAAATCAATGAAATAGGCAAGCTTATTTTTCTCAGCTAGTTGTTGAAGTTGCTCTTGTGCTGCAGGCCTATGAACATCCAAACCAACCAAGGCAACTTTATTTCCACGTTTTGCAAAATAATTTCCTAGTTTTGCAATAGTAGTTGTTTTTCCTGCTCCGTAAAGTCCTAATAGCATTATTCTATTTTGGCCTTTTTTTAATTCAAGAGGTTTGTATTCTCCTAAAATTCCAACAAGCTCGTCGTGAAGCAGCTTTATTATGTGTTCTTTTTTATCTATTTCTTTTATTCTTTCATCAAATGCGGCCTTTTTTATTTTGTCGCTTATTTCCTTCACTAACAAGATATTAACATCTGCTTCAATTAAGGCTCTTTGCAAATCTCTTATTATGGAATCAACTAGGTTTTTATCAAGAAATATGGCATTCGCTATCTTATTTGTTGCTTTTCTTAATACTTCTCCTAACTTCTCGAGCATGAAAGAATGAGCAAATTAATAGTTATTAAGTTTTTGGGTTGGAAAGGTTTTTAAAGGAAAAGAGTTAATTTTTGGTATGGATGCTTATGAATATATGATGGGGGGTCAGAGAGACGGCGCGAAGATAGCTAGTGGCTTCGCCCAGATTTCTAAAGCTCAGAAAGATGAAGTTGTTCCTCTTGAAGAAAGAGCAGGAGGGATGAGTGAATCTGATTTGACTATTGACTTAAACATCAGGAAGTCTTTTTTAGCTTATCAAAATTCAAGGTATGGGTTTCCTTCACAATCCTAATTCCTTCACAAACTTCTTTTTATCGAAGATTTCAATCTTTTTGTATTCTTGTCCCGTTCCAAGGTAAAGAATTGGCTTTTTTGTTACATAGCCGACGCTTAAGGCTGTTCCGCCCTTTTCATCTGTGTCGGCTTTTGTTAAGACAATTCCATCAATTCCTATAGCCCAATTAAAACTTTTTATTTGTTCTACTGAGTCGTTTCCAGCAATCGCCTCTCCAACAAAAATTTTCAAATCTGGCTTGCAGACGCGAGAAATTTTTTCAAGCTCTTTAAGAAGATTTTTTTCTGAATGCATTCTTCCTGCTGTATCTATTAAAACACAATTTATGAAATTCTTTTTAGCATATTTTATCGCATCGAAACCAACTGCTGCTGGGTCAGAACCATAATCTTGGGAGATTACTTTAACTCCCAGCTTTTCACCATGTTTTTTAATTTGTTCTATTGAAGCCGCTCTAAAAGTATCTGCTGCTGCTAAAACACAAGATAGCCCATTATCTTTTAGGTGATTGGCTACTTTTGCGATTGTCGTCGTCTTTCCTGTTCCGTTAATGCCGCAGAATAAAATTACATAGGGCTCTTTTGATTGATCTGATAATTTCTCCTTTATTCTTTTCACAACGCTGAAAGGCTCAACTAAAATTTTTTCAATAATTTCTCTTAAAACATCTTTAATTTCTGATTCTACCTCTTTCTTTAAAAGTTCTTTTCCAACTATTTTTTCTTTGAGCATTTCAATTATTTTTTCAGCAACCTCAAAAGCCACATTATTTTCAAGGAGGAGCATCTTCAATTCTTCTGCGTAGATTTCAAACTCCTTTTCAGAGATTTTGACTTTTGTTATTTTTGATTTTATTCTTTCAAAGAAGCTTTCTTTTTTTTCAGGGGCTTTTTCTTTTTCAATTTCTTCAGAGAGTTCTTCAATTTTTTCAAAGTCTGGTTTTATACTAAGAGATGATGTCTCAAATTTAGTAGGAATAGATATTTCTTTCTTTCTGGCCTCTTTTATTTTTTTCGAAGGTTTTTCTTCTTTAGCTTCTACTATTTCTGGCTTTTTTTCTTCAGGCTCTTCAACTTTTTCAGAGAGTTTCTTTGCCCAATTTTTCAGTTTTTCCTTGAGTTTTCCGAACATGTTTTTTTAAGGGAGAGTTGTTTTATAATAGTTTCTTTATTTTTGTTAATACGCACAAATATAGTTTTATAAATTCTTTTTAATATGATTTTTAATGAAAAAGGTTATTTTATTAATCATGGTTGTGGTTTTGATTAGCCAGGCTTCAGCCCAGTACATAATCGGAGACATTTACCTGGATGAAATAGGGAATGCAAGATTTGATGTTGAGAGTGATACTTCTTTAGAAATTAAAGGGTTATCTTTTTTGGATAATAGGATTACCGGTGAAACTGCCGAGTTAACTAATAAACAAGGGGTTTTTTGGTCTTTTATCTTAAACCTTGGAAATTATGAAGATATGCTTTTAGATATTCATTTGCCTAAAAATTTAAAGTCTATACAATCAATTCAGGGAGTTGACAGTGTGATTGATATTGATAACAGAATGATAAGCTTGATTGATTCTAATAAGGAATTATTTTTTAAAGTAGATTATGATCTTCAGGACTCTAGAAATTATACTTTGTTTTATTTTTTAGTTGTTGTTTTATTAATATCTGTTGCAATTTATTATTTTTTTAAGATTAAGAATGATAAAAAGAAACTGGATTCCATTTTTCCTTTGATTAATGAAAATGAGCAGAGAATTTTGGAGCTTCTGATGAAGAAATCCATGAGGCAGAGACAAGTTAGAGAAATTCTTAAGATTCCAAAAGCAAGTTTCACTAGGTATATGATTAATCTAGAAAAGAAAAAGTTGATTGTCAGAGAAGGAGAAGGGAAGAATAGGGTTTTGAGGGTACAGTAAATTATTTTGTCATCTGCCCCAATTTTTTTGAAGTCTTAGACACATTTATAAAAAGCGATTCTTTTAATTGATTATGGAAAAAGGGGTAGTATTTTTGTTCATTGGTGGGATTATGGTTATTGGGAATACAATAATATTATCAACCTATTCTATTTCAGCGATTCAAAATTGTAGTGTTAAAGAAGATTGTTATCCGGAAGGATTTGTGTTATCTAATTGTGGGAATTTTTATTCTTGTTTAGATAATCAATGTGTTATTGGTTCTAATTCCTGTTCTGGAGTGGCTTGTTCTGATTCTGATGGGGGAATTAATTATTTTGTTAAAGGAACAACAGATAATACTACTTCAGATAGGGGAGGGATTGGTTTTGGAGGATTGGCGACTGATTTTTGTACGCTGTATAAGGGAGGGCCTGATCCAAAAATGAAAGAATGCGCAGGTCCAGACGGCCCATGTTTTCCTGATTTTGATTGTAATCTTGGTGAATGTAATTTCTCTAAAGAATTTTACTGTGAAGGAAGTAACCTTAAAGGGGTTTATTATGAATGTCTGAATGGTTGTTTTGAAGGAGCTTGTCAAAAAAAAGAGATCAACACAACAGATACTTGTACAAAATACACAATATGCCAAAATGGAACGCAAGTAAAAAAATGTTGGAATAGTGGAGATACATGTGTTTGTGCCGATAGTTA
>CAYHJV010000046.1:0-6851 GCA_964357045.1 Candidatus Woesearchaeota archaeon
TAAAAATCACCCACGCTTTCATTATTTAGAGAAGAAAGGTTTTTAGTTTTTAATTCTTGTTGTTGGAATATTTATTTGATAGTCTTAACTACCAGCCATATTTCCAATGAGGGCTCCAATTGCGCCGCCTATTAAAACACCTAGCAGTATATAACCTACTCCTATCATAGTTACAATAGGATCTGAAGTCAGTGCAACATTTCCTGTTCCTGTAAGTCTTGAAAAAAATGATTCTCCGCCTATGGGAATTGCCATCGCCCCCATCATTCCTAAAAGTCCTCCAATGGAGCCTCCGATGCTAGCACTTCCTTTTGCCATGATTACACAAGAATTTGAGGATATTTAAGAATTTCTAATTATTCAGGCTTATTTTAAGGAAACCTTTTTCTACCATTTTCTCTAATGCGTATACGACAAAGAAAGCCGTGATGACTGTCATTATAATCCAATCTATATTTTTTAGAGAGGTTGGAACTTCTCCAGAAACAACGTTGCCGTTTATTGTTTTATAAATAAATTTGAAACCAAAATTTAAGATTCCGAAAATGATCATTATAATTACAAACACGATTGCAAGAACAACAGAAACTTCAATAAATCTCTTCATGCCTGATTTTTTTTGCATCTCAAAACAAAGTTATTAGCATTTTTAAGTTTTTTCAAAAAATTTAATTATTCAGCAAGAGAAAATGTAATCGCGCTGGCCATTGCAGTGTACGAGCCTACAATTATAATTTTGATGAGAGTTTCTGTTGAATCGTATTGTACGTTAAAAAGCAATAAGGAAATAAATTCTATGGAAACTGATATAAGGTAAATGAAAAACAATCTTTGAGCCAAGACAGATGCACCAACTTTAGGCATATGTTTTTTTTCGTCTCTATAAACTAGCAGGGACGAAATAAATAGAATGAAAAAGAGTATTCCTATAACGTTAAGCCATGCAAGGTTTTTGGCAATATTGTCTAAACCTATAAGTCCCCTTCCTATACCAACTCCTAAAAAAGCTCCCGCGCTGGCCCTAGTAAATTCAACCAAGTGTTTCTTTTTAAAATTGAATCTCCCTAATTTAAGTATAGTCTTCTCTATATTCTGCTCACTTTTCACTACAGCTTCTATTTTGCCTTCTACTCTTTTCTCCTCTTTTTCTATATTTTTTTCTTCCTTTTCTATTCGGCTTATTCTTTTATCAATAGAATCAAGTCTTTTCTGCATACTCTTTTTTTTAGCAACCATGTAAGGATTAAATAAAATAAGTATTAAAAGTTAATTATTGAAGAAATTCAAAGGTCAATTCTAGTTTAATTTAAAAAATTATCCAATAACATTGCCTGTAAGTGTTGCTTTAGATTCCCAAGTGCTTACTTCCTCTTCACCAGATTCTGATTCTTCTTCTGGTTCAAACTGTTCTTCTGGATCTTTCATCATCATCTTCATAACTTCAAAAATAATGCTTTCAACATCTTTTTCGGCTGAAGAGGGTGTTATTTCTGAGGAACTAATTAAAGACCTCATTTTGAAATACATTTTAATCCCGCTTGTTGCTTCTTTAATTTTCTGTCGGACTTCTACTTTTCTTGGAGCCCATGGCGGAGATTCTACGCGAGCACCTTGCATTTCTTTTTCTTCAATGTCAATTATTTCATAAATTTTTTCAAAATCAATTTTCATTGTGGCATCTATTTTAGGAGTTTCTTCAGGAAGCATTGGAGTAATTTTCATTATATCCTCTTCATTAATCTCCACATAAATATTGAATATAACATCATTTGTTTCATAATCTATAATTTGAATAGAACCGTCAAAACTCCCACCGTATTTATCGCTTAATTTTTCAATCTTGTCCATAAACCCTTCATCCTGTCTTATGAATCTTTTCTCACTTTCGGTAAGTTCGCCATTATTCTCTTCTTCTTGAGGGCCTGGGAATTTATGTTCTTCCATTGATTTTTTCATCTCAAATTTAATTATTTCCTTAGGAGGAAATATCCATATTTTCATGTAGGGAGTTATTAAAGGAACTGGTTCTCCCTCTCTATCAATTTTCCCAAAAGTAATTTCCTCCCAAAATTCTATACTTCCGTAAGGGGATTCGTAAATTATATTTTCTATTAAATCATGTTCAGGCAACTCTTTCATGTTAAGGCATTTCATTCTATTTGCTATTTCTCTTGATATTTCCACATCTTTCCAATAAAGTTCAAAAATCCCTGAAGTGTAACCTTCCCAATCCTCAGCTGAGTTAGCGAGATACTTCTCAAAGAACCATACCACAAATTCTTGATTAAATCCTTTTTCAAATTCGCTTCTTTGTTTTTTCAAATTTTCAAGATCCCATTTACACCAATCTCCTCCCCCGCTGTAATATTTTGTTTTTAATGGCTGTATTCTTTCGAAAGGGTCACCCCATCCGCCAAACCAAATAAATCCTTCTGTCTTTGCTTTAGCTGTTCTACAAGATCCTCCGACGTTGAAAACTCCTTTTTCCTCTTTATGCTCTTCTCTTTCTGGCTCTTTCCATGTTTCTTCTCCTTTCATACAATTTTCATTGCATTCTTCTTCGCAAACATTAATATCTTTTTCACTCTTGCAGGAATTTTCGCAGGAGTTTGTTGTTTCATCAACATTGCAATCAAAAGTTTGCCCGCACTCTTCAAAAATACATTTTTCAACGCACGGTCTTATTTCCATGTCATAACACTCTCTTTCACATCTGTCTCCACACTCATTTTCTCTTCTATCCCTTTCTTCGTTCTCCCAATTATTTTCTTGTTCATTTGGTGGTTGCCCCTCTCCTGAAGGTTGACTTTCAATAGTTTGTGTTATTCCTGCATCACTAGATCCTTCACCAGTCCCAGAAGTGCTTTCTTGTGAACCTTCTTCTGAAGTGAATCCTGTAATAAAAGCACCAGTAATTTTTCCTATAGCTCTAAATAAATTAAAGGGAACTTCTTCAACTATTGATTCTTTAGACTTTTCCTCTCCGATTTCTTCTTCAACCTCTTCCAACTCCTCTTCAACAACTTCTTCTTGTTCTTCCTCTACAACTTGGGGTAAAGTAACACACCTTCCATTACTGCAAACATCATTCTCTCCCCCACAATCTGATCTTACAGAACACTCTGTGTCAACAACCTCTTCTTCAATAATTTCTTCTGTTTCTGAAACCTCACCAGACTCACATTCTACACCGGTTTCACTCCACAAACCATCAATACAGACACCAACAGTTATACTCTCTCCTGAATTACAATGCTCTGTTTTTTCCTGGCCGTCAATACATTCTGATTCTCTGCATTCTGTTAAAGTTAAAACCTGGCAAACACCTTCCACACAAGTTGCATCACCGCATAAAGGATCTTCACAATCTTCATCAACGATGCAAGTTATTGCTTCTTCTTCAAAACAAATAGGTTGCAATGGACAACCTTGTTCATCCTGACCACTGAAAATCACTCTGCCGGCGCATTCTAATGGGGGGTATTCTAGACAGGTTATACAATCTTGCCCGCAAGTTCCATTTTGTTGTGTGTTTGTTGCCTCACCCTCTTCACAAATATTATTTCCGCAAATAGAAACATTCATATCAATTATTTCCTCTTTTATCTGGCAAGTTCCTGCAATGCAATACAAATCTACTGTCTTTGTTATTGTTTCATTGCCTTCTGTCACTTCTACAGTTTCTTTTCCACAAAATTTTCCCCCGCATTGGGATTCCGCACAATCAATTTGCTCATTATTGTTGTCATCTATATTATTACTGCAAATTTCTTCCCCAAATTCTTTGAATTCTTCAACAAGCCTTTTCTCAAAAGAAACCTGCTCATAGTAAAATTCTTTTTTTAATTCATAACTTGAAAAAAGATTTTTGTAAAAGGCTTTTCTCTTCTCGTAATTTTGCTGCACTATTTCTCTAATCATCTTTCTTTTTTCTTGTTCATCTTTTACCCAACCATAATTGGAATAATATTCGTTTTGTTGTTCTTGAGTCATAGACTGTCTCTTAGCTTCAAAGATTTTCTCAATATCCTGCCATACGTCATTGGAACTTTGACTCCAAGCGTCGTTTAAAGCCCAGAAACTTTGACTTATTCTGTTGGCTTTTTTAAAGTCCCTTTCCACCAAGGCATTTTTGTACTCTTCTAGTAACTCTTTTACTTTTATTTCAAAACCTTCAAATTCTAGATTTCTATATTCTTCTGGGGAGGAGTGAAGTCCTTGCTCTTCTTCCTGTGTATTAAAGCCTCTTGCCTCAACCCAAAAATTAAGTCCTATCCAACTCCACTCACAATCATCACACATTTCAAGTCTTGCTATAGACTCAAAATCTTCTCCAGAGTAAAAAACAATTTCTTTGACAATTAATTTTTCAGTGCCTCTTTGATTTTCTGAACCAAATATAGAATTCATTAAATCAATGCATTGGTTTTGGCCTTGTCTTATGTAAGATTCAAAGGCTCTTTCAGCATTGACACTTTCCTTAGCTAGTTTTTCAGCATTTTCATTTGAAGGATCAGAATTAAATTCTTGCGCAAGTTGTTGTATTTCTGAAATTTTATCTTGGATATTTAATTGATCCTCTGGCCTTTTAAATTCAACATTAAAATTAAGTCTGTAAACAATAACACCTTCATCTAAGGACTCCTCACTTAGTTCTTTTTTTAATTCTTCTATTTCTTCTAAACTTCCGCCCCTTTCTTCTAAATCTCTAATCTCATTATCAATTCTAGATAATTTCTTACTGTATAAAGATGGCCAAGCGTCAAGCCTTATCTGAATTTTTTTGCCGTCAAAAATTATTTTATTCCAAACAGGTACTGAATTTTCAAGCTTTTTCTCTCTTTCCTGGCTTTCCACCCAAATCCAATTGGTATTTTCTGTCGGCTCTCCAAGAGATCCTTTTATTTGATCCTCATTTAACAAGCCACCCTCATTTCTGTCAATAACCCCAAGAATTTCATTAAGATTTTGCCTCACGGAACTAAGATAAAGTTGAAGTTGAACATAATCTATATTTCCTGTTTCATATTCTTCAGCATAATAAGTCACTCTCTGTATTTCATCTTCAACAGAAGACGCTGATATAAATGCAAACAAGAAAAAGAATACTAAAAAAATAAAATACTTTTTCATATCTCCTCTTTATATTTTCCGTAAAGAATTATAGATATTTAACCTTTTCTACAACCCAAAACTTTCGACGAAGTTTTCTATTTCTCTGTAACCTTCAAGAAAATCGTTGCCCTTTTGTGTTAAAGCGAAAGTTTTCTTTTCTTTTTTATCTATATCAATTCTAATAAATTGTTTTTCCATTAATTCGTTAATGTAATCCTTAAACATTTGAGGGGAAAGGTTGGATGAGTAAAGAAGCCGCGTAGGTTTTATGTTTCTACTTTCTCTTATTGATTTGAGAATATCCCTTATTACAGTAAGTCTTTCTCTTTTCTTAGCCATGTTAATTTCTTTCCCGAATACTCGTTGCCTTTATAACCCCATATAAAAACAATAAGAAAAATATTGTGTTTAGAAGATAAACATTTGTCAGGAGAATTTTGTTCAAATCAAAATACATCATTACTACTGCGTTTAGTATCCAGGCTATTAAACTCAAAACCATTGCCAAGAAATAAAGCTTTGAGACTTTATTTTTTCCTCGATTTCTGCTCATCTTGGAATAACTTATTGCAGACAAAAAAAGGAATAAAATAATTTGGGATATGAACATTAATTTGAATCCACCAAATATTAAATCTAAAATTACAATTATAATTGACATTGCATAGAAAATGGATATTTTGGAATTGAAAAGTGAGCTTGAAGAGTGCCTTTCAGGTTCTAATCTCCTCCACATGACGCTGTAAAGCAATGTGAAGCCCGCCATTAGAAGAAAAAATTCAAATAAAATATTGGAAAATAGTCTATAAGGAGAGAACACTCCTGTAAATAAAAATATTAGAAAGTATCTGGACGCAAAAGCCAAGCCGAAAAAGAAAAAGGCGTTTCTGAAATACCTAATTCCTGTGTGAGAGCTTAGCTGGAAAAATCTGTTTGATTTCGTTACTATAAGAAAACATATTGCTACTATAATCAACGCATATACTATTTTGAAAATTTCCTTGTTAGCAAGCACAAAACTGTACAAGTCCATAATTTTTGGATTGAGGGTGTTTATTTAAAGATTTGGGTATGAAAGGATAGTTGTGTTTTTGCCGTATTTTAAGCCGGGAAATCATATAGGATGAATATATACAATTTCTTCTGTGGCTTTATAAATGGATTTTATCTCAATATATTATAATAATAAAAAGGTGGACAAAACAAACCTCTTAACCTCTTAAGTTTTATTGGTGCGGCACAACATAACCTCAAACCTCTATAGACAAACCCTTTTTACCTCTTTCCCTTTCTCGTCCACCCGCCGCGCCAGTAAAACTGAATTCTTCTTTATTGATTGGGAAAATTTAAAAAGGGAATATATTTTGGATTTATATGGACAATATCCCGGATAAGTTAGGTAATTACTTTGAAAAATCAGTTAACACAAACGCAAAATGGTTTAATTGGAAAATGGGATTAATGGGAGGAATTCCATCAGGCGTTGTAAATTATTTTTTTAATGATGCTCAAGGATTTACATATGGATTAAAAGGAGGATTCAACGCATTCACCTACATTTTCTTTACAGGGGGACTCACTTCTAAAGTTTGTGAGAACATAGCTGTAAAATCCAAAAATGAAATTAATGCTATAGCATACTCTTCGATAATCCCAACGGCAATTTCTTTTGGAGCAGCCTGGCTTTGGCATGAATCAATGGGGAGCCCAGAACCACTGGATTCTTCTCTTTGGCC
>CAYHJV010000047.1:0-6837 GCA_964357045.1 Candidatus Woesearchaeota archaeon
GTGGAACTGATTTGGAATTCCATAGAAGGGTTAGGAACGACATTAAGAATAAGATTAAAAGTTTATTGAAGAATATTAAACCGTGAAATCCCATTTTGTCCTTACTTGTCAGGACACAGATATATTTAAAAACCTTAGAGCGAAATAAGATTTAATTTAAATTGGAGGTTTCAAATGCCGAGATACAAATACAAGGAAGAAAAAGAGGGTGAGTCCGAAGTAAGTGGAGATTTGGATGAGGACTCTAATGAAGACGAAGATGAGGAAACGTCTGGCGAAGAAGGAGACTGGTAACTCCTAAGTTTGTTTTTTATTTTATTTTTATGTATCTGTTTCTGTGTTTTTTATTTTAGATGAATTTTTGTAGTAAATAATTAGGAAAAAACAACAAATTAGAATAAAAATACTAAAGGATAATATTGAAAGTTTCCAACTGTAAATTTTGTTAATGTAACCAATTATTGGAAATAAAATAAATATTCCTATGTTATCAAACATATTATTTATTGATAGCATTGTTGCTCTGTGGGAAGTTTCTATGTGTCTATTTACATAGTCTCCTATTATGACTTCATAAAATCCCCGTACAAATACAAGAATCAAAAAGAAAAATACACCAATGTATGGGATTAAAAAAGACATTAAAAAAACAGAAAAGAAAGTTAATATAATTGTCAAAAAGATAGAATTTTTTTCACCAAATTTTTCTTCTAAAAAATGTGCTTTTCTAGCGCTGTATGCGGAGGCTAAGTTTAAAATGAATGAAATTATACCTATAAAAGTAATTGGTATTAAAATTAATTCAAAATATTTTGAGGAAAGACTTAGCATCATTGATATTGTGGAACCAATTAAGAAGGTAAAAAAGGCTAGATATTTTAGATAGTAATTTTTTTTGAAATATTTTAATCCTTCTTTCAGATGAATAAGAGAGTTTTGTAAATTGACTTTCTTTTTTGCAATATAAGGTTCTTTGATAAAGAAGGTTAAAATAAATCCTAAAGTTATCAATGGTAAAGATAAAATAGCTGGGAGTTTATGATTTAAAGTGAATAAATAAGCGCCTATAATAAATACAAAAGCCATTGAAATCTTTGAGATGGCATTGGACAGCCCAGAGATTTTCTTATATTCTTTTTCTTTTTTTAATCTTTTCAAACTATCATATAATAATGCTTGATTTGTTCCCGAGCTAAAACTTACTCCAATTCCGCTTATAATTTTTGCAACCAGAAAAACCCAGAAACCATCAAAAAAAGCGATTAATATTATTTCTATAACATACATTGTTCTTGATATTAAAAGTGTTTTTTTCTTGCCTAGTAAATCTGCAATGACTCCCGTGGGAATTTCGAAAATTAATGTTGATAATGCAAATACTCCCATAATTATTGTGAATTGCTCTAAGGTCACCTGAGAAGCTATATAAAACAAGGCCAAAACGGGGATAAAGAATCTTCCCCACATTAGACTTCCTATAATATAATTTAGTTTTATGTTCCTTTCAAAATATTTTTTATTCTTCATTATAACTTATCTTCATCTTTATTTATTAATTTGTTGTTTTAGGTAGTAAATTTTTCCACAACAACAATCTTTAAAACTATATTTTTATTTGGAGAGCTTATGGGTCAGTACCAATCAAACGTGGCTACTTCAACCGGGAAGTATGTATCTGAAATAAAATTTCCTAATTCTAACTTCTATTCTAGAACTTTTTATAACCTCGATGGAACTGCTGTAGATAAACCCTCCAGAGAAACCGTTGATAAGTTTGAAGAAATAACTAAAATAGAAAGTAGGTGTTATTCTAGGGACGACCAAACTGCTTCTGACATGTTGAAATCCTCTTTAAGCCATTGCTTTTCCACTGATAAACTGGATCCTAAAAAAGTTGAAGCAAATATTGTTGCGCAGAATTTTGGAGATGAAAAACGCCTTGGAACTGATCAAGACTTTGTGCCTAGCCACGCTGCCCGGATTAAACACTACCTTCAAATAGAAAACTCAAGAACTATTGCTTATGATATCATAACCTCTAAAAAAAATTCTGAAATTCTTCAGACGGCTTTAGCCCCTGGAAAAAATAATTTAATCATTGAAAGGTCTCGTGATTATATCTCTTTGGAAAACCTTTATTTTGAAGCTGAGAAAATGATTGAAAAGAGCGGAATTTCAAGGGAATCTTTGGAAAATATCATTGTGTTTCACGATTCTAATTTCACCCCCGCCCTTTCAGAAAAAGTAAGTGAGGAGGTTGGAATGAAGAATGACATTTTAAATTATGATATTATTTTTGGCTGTCCTGGTTGGTTGCAAGGGATGATTCAGGCTGATACGCTAATGAATTTAGGATTTCTACGTAATGCTACTGTTTCTGGAGTGGAAAAACTTAAAAGTGTTTCTGATTTGTGGGATAGAGATAGCATGCTCTATTCAGATGCAGCTGGAACAACTCTTAAGGAGGCCCTTTTGACTTCCGCTCCCTTTGGGACGATATCAAGTTCTTCTAGATCTGATACGCTTAAAGAGGCTTACTATTTGAGAATGGAGCAGGCATTTAACCGTGAGTTCAGAAAAGATAATCCAAGACTTTTTTTGCATATGGATGGAAAGACACTTTACAAATATGCATTAAAAAATGTTCCAGAAGTTGTGAAAGAAAGTATCGATAAAGCAGGACTGGATTTGAAGGACATTAAAAAAATTCTCATTCATCAAGCAAATGAAAGATTAGATGAAGATGTCGTGAAAAGAGTTTTTGAACTCTATAGAATTACTCCAACACAGGAAATGATTAAAGAAGTTATGCCAATGATTATTTCTTGGTTGGGTAATTGTTCTGTGGGAACAATTCCTTTGCTTTTTGATATGCTTATTAGAGGTGAATTAAATAACCATGCCCTCTTAAGAGGTGATAACATTAACTTTTCTTCTGTTGGAGCAGGCATGAATAGAAATTCTGTAGTTTATAGAGTTAGTGGCTACGAATTTCCTAATGTTAAGATTCCGAAGGGGATGCGAATGGCTGCTTAATTATTCAGAAATACTTAAAAAGAAGGGCGGGTTTTATTTTTTATGAAACTCGGAGACGTTGAAATAAAATGGCTTGGGCATTCTGGATTTCAAATTAAAAATTCAAAGATAATTTACATTGATCCTTATAACATAAAAGAAGGCCTGGAAAAAGCCGATGTGATTTTGATAACACATAGTCATTATGATCATTGTAGTTTTCCGGATTTACAAAAAATTATTCAGGAAGGGACGAAGGTTTTTGTGACGGCTGACTCTCAGAGCAAGGTTGCGAGATTCACTGTCCCAATTTTAATTGAAGTTGTTGAACCGGGACAAGAAATTAATCTTGGAGATATTAAAATAAACACGGTGCCTGCTTACAATGTGGATAAACATTTTCATCCTAAGGAAGAAGAGTGGGTGGGGTTTGTAATAAAGATGAACAATATTGTAATTTATCATTCTGGGGATACTGATATTATTCCTGAAATGCAAAGGCTCACAGGTTTTAAGCATCCAGGAAAAGAATTTGTTGCCTTGCTTCCCGTAGGGGGAAGATACACAATGACTGCTGAGGAAGCTGCTGAGGCTGCAAAAATAATCAAACCAACTTTGGCGATTCCAATGCATTATGGAAGTCTAGTTGGAACCGAAGAAGACGCAAAAGAATTTAAGGAATTGTGCGGCGAAGCTGGAATTAAAGTTGAAATTTTGAATAAGGAGTGAATTTTAGTAAATAAATTTTTATATAATAGACTTGATTTATTTTTTAATGGTTAAGTCTTATCATAAAGTGCTTGATATTTGTTCAAGTTATATTTCAAATTTAAAGCCCAGAGGAAGTTTTTTGGTTTACTCGTCTGGGAAAGGTTTTGTTGTAGAAATTTATAATACAGATAAGCCAGTTAGACATAGTGATTCTAATACATCTCTTTGACTGGTTGGAAAGTTGTCTATTCAGGGCAGAAAAGTCTTTATTGAAAAGGTAGGTTACGGAGAGTTTAGAAAATATATCTCAAAGGAACTTAGAAAAGATGGAGTAAAAGTAAAAAAGTTTAAGCTTTCTATTGATTACTTAACAAAAAACATTAATCCTAAAAAATCCTAACTTTTTTGATATGTTTGGCTTAACAAAAATTTTTTTAGACAAAAAATTTCTATCACATCTACATCTTTTTAGTATAGAAGAATTTATAAAGAATTAGATATTAATTCTTGCATTATATTAATTGATTCGTCGGGGGATGAAGCAATTTAATGCAAAAAGGGGTGAATCTCTTTTTATTTCTACAACAATATTTGGTAGTATGCGAACTATTTAAATGTTTCGCGGCTTCCAGAAACCGCATAGCGGAAAAAACGATACAATTGTAAGGAGGTATAAATAAAAAGAAAAATGGTTTTAGATTTTGCGAAAGAGGCTGTAGAAAAATCAAGCAGTCACAGTATCAATTTTGACGAGTTGAGGGCTGGTAAGGCTAATATTAAAGTTATTGGCGTTGGCGGATGCGGTTGTAATTCTGTAACATGGCTTTTTAACAAAGGAATTAACGGCGCTACTGTTTACGCGGCTAACACTGATGCTTTGCATTTGAGCGTTGCTAAAGCAGACGAGAAACTTCTTATAGGAAAGGAATTGACAAGAGGTCTTGGATGCGGGGGCATGCCTCAGAGAGGCAGAGAAGCTGCTAAAGAAGCAATTGTTGATATAAAGAAGGCTGTTTCAGGAGCAGATATGGTTTTCGTCATATCTGGAATGGGTGGTGGAACAGGAACAGGAGCTGCTCCGGTTATTGCACAACTTGCTAAAGAGGCAGGGGCTATCGTTATTGCTGTTGTTACAATGCCTTTTGAATCTGAAAAAGCTAGAATTGACAAGGCAGAATTCGGACTTCAAGAGCTTAGAGAAGTAACAAACACATGTATTGTTTTAGATAACAATAGACTTGTGGACATTGCAGGACAGTTGCCAATTGAACAAGCTTTTGCTGTTGCTAACGAACTTACTAGTACCATGGTTAAGGGTATTGTTGAAACAATAACTTTACCTAGTTTAATCAACTTGGACTATGCAGATGTTTCTGCTATAATGAAAGACGGAGGCGTTGCAGTTATTGGTATTGGGGAGTCTGACTCACAAGACAGGGTTAACGAAGCTGTAAAGCAAGCACTTACTCATCCACTACTTGACGTGGATTATCAAGGAGCTACTGGGGCTTTGATTCATGTTACTTGTGGTCCTGACCTTAAGTTAGAAGAGTTTGATCTTATTGGAAGAGTTGTTTCTGAAAATTTGAGTCCAGAAGCGCAGGTTATAATTGGAGCGAGAATCAGCAAAGATTTTGTTGGAAGAGTCCGAGTTATAACAATTATGACTGGTGTTAAATCACCATACGTGCTTGGTGTTGGTCACGAAGAAAGAACTACCTCTAATAAATCAAGAGAAATGTCTGACTTGGGAATAGAAGTTTGGAATTAGTTTTTTATTTTAACAGGGCCTCGGGCTTTGCCCGGGGTTTTTTCTTTTTTATTTAAGTTAAGCTGAAGGTATTAGGCCAAAAGTTGAAGCTAAGAAAGCTAATACGGCTAGCAAGATAATTAGAATTAATATTACCAAAGGACCTCTTTTTTGGGAATCTTCTTTGTCTTCTATAATTCTGTTTATTTCATATTGTATGTAAAATAAATTGAATATAAGAGTGAAAAATCCAGAAACACCTCTACTATGCCCTTTATTTTCTAATGCTTCGTTTATAATAGATCTAGAGTAGAAGGCTAATAGGACTAGGAAAAATAATTTTAATAAGTAGAGTACTGCCATTGAAAAAAATATCCCGGTTTGTGTTGGGCTTACATTCTCATAAAAAGAGCCCATGTCAGTATTCAATGTTATTGAGAAAGTTACAAGCAACGTGAAAAACAAAACAGTTAGCGTGATTAATATCGCGGGTAACTTTGTGCTTATTTTTCTGTTTGTTCCAAGATTGTTTAGTTCTTGAACTCTCCTCCTATACCAAAAAGCTGTGGATATGTTGAGAGTTATTATTGTCAAAATTATCATAAGAAAAATGTTTTTCTTTTGAGGGATTCTTATTTCTTCAATTTGTGGAGAGGGGTTTTCTACTAAATTTTTTATGGGCTTGTTCTCGCTCTCTTTTTTTTCTGGAAGATTAAAATGAACTTTTTCAATTTCCTCTGTGTCTTCTTTTTCCATTAAACCTCTATTTTTTTAGGGTGCCTCATTTTTTTGTCGCCGTAAGAATTAAAGTAAAGGATGTTATCGAGTTCAATTTTTGCTTTTTTTTCTGATGATTTTTTGAACTCGTATCCTATTGGGAATAAGGCCTCAATCCTTACGTGCTCAGGAATTTTTAGTTCTTTTTTTATTAAGTTTTCCACGAAATGGCCCACCCAACATGTTGAGAGTCCTTTTTCAACAAGTTTCAGCCAGAAGTTTTGCATAGCTCCGCCCGCTTGCTGCGTTGAATAGTGTTCTCCTTGTTTTCCAAATGCGTTTACGGTTCTTGAGTGATCTGAGCAAACCACAACAACATAATAAGTTTGAGCCACAAAATCTTGCTGAGAATATTCTGCGAGCTTTTTTATTATTTCCAAATCATCTACAACTATAAATTTTAATGTGTAATTGTTGCCGGCCATCGGTGCGAATCTTGCGGCGTCTATTGCCTCAATTATGTCTCGCCAGTCAGGCATTCTGTTTTTGAATTCTTTTACACTTTTTCTTGATCTTATTAGCGAATCGAAACTCATGAATTATAGAAGCGAGGAGGTTATAAAAAGGTTTTTGAAGAGTTATTT
>CAYHJV010000048.1:0-1837 GCA_964357045.1 Candidatus Woesearchaeota archaeon
AAAGAAATCAGTTTATGTTCAGGAAAACAAAACTAATGAAAATAGAATTCTCCCAAAAGAAGCCGGGCAGGATTTTTCAGCCACTAGTGATGGGGGAATATTTTTAAAAGATTATATTCAAAATCTTCAATTAGGTCCAGAGTCAACATATAGTTTGGCAGGGCTTCGTGCTGAAAAAGGCATGGTTTCTTATAATGTTATTGAAGCAAGAGAAGGTATTGAAAACGTATTATCATTTCTAGAAGGAATTAAGCCTAGAGAGAAAGAACAAGAAGAATCTATAGCATATATAAAAGGCCTTTTAGAAGATACTAAGAAAAACGATGACCGATCTATGAACTTGTTAGAAAAAGCTCTTGGAGACGAAATTATTGATGTGAAGAAAGATTCACTTTACGTTAATGGGAAATGGCGAATAAAAAAAGGTAGATATGTTGTTGTTGCAAGAAGTGATACAATAGGTGAATACCGAGAGAATAGCGTTCCTATTATTTTAGATATAAAAACTACTACTCCTAGCGCTGTAGGCAAGAAACCCGCTTCAGATTATGTAAATAAAACACCTGTTGTTCCAAATACTCCAAAAGTAAAAACAACTCCAGTTATACAACCGACTCCTAGCGTTGTTCGTGAAACAAGAGAGGGTTCAAAGACTGAAGTGCCTTCAAAAACTAAATACGAAAACAAAACATCTCTGAGAGATAGTTTGATCAATGGTTACGAAGAACATAAAGAAAGAAAAGATAATTCAAAAATAAGACTTGGCTTGGAAACTGCCGTTGGGACAAATGGAGAGGGGATTTTTGGAGCTTTTGTAAATATTCCTTTGATACACACTTCTTTAGATCCACAAGTTATTTTAGAAGTTTATAGCAATGTTCCTATTTCAAAAGGAAATTCTGTTGCTTCTGATAATAAAAAGATAACTACTGTCAGAGAAACACAATGGGTAGGACCGGGAACTTACAAGGACAGGACTGATGAGATAACTACTATTACCGAGGACAAGCGAGGGGCAGAGATTGGGGCAGGAATTTTGTTTGGGGTAGAAAAGTTTGAGTTTCCTTTGAGAGCAGGGGTAAATCTATCAAGTCAAGATGGAATGATGTATGGACAAAGTACAATAATTCATAGAAGAAATATGGAGGATTTGAGTACAGTAGTTATAACAAATTCTAAGTCCGCTCCAGACAAAAATGTTACTAACTTGTCTTTAAGTGCAGGGGCGCATTACCATGTTAAAAAGAATTTGACTCTTGGAGCTTCTTTGAATAGGGTCGGAAAGAGCAATAGTGCGAGATTAAATTTGAGGTATAAATTCAAATGATAGGAAAAAAATTATTCTTAATTCCTTTAGCGCTTGTTTTCTTAGCCGTGCTTGTTCAAGCTGGAAGCGTTACAGTTTTATTACTTTACGACGCTACAACTTCTCAAAGCCTTACAGTTATGGAAGGAGATAGTGCTATAGTAATCGTAAGCGCAGATTCTCTATTTGAAAAAAGTATGGATATAAAAGTAGATTTCATAAGATCAAGCAATTCCATAACAAATATGCTGACTGTTCATACCGTTATCGATTCTTATTCAAAAAATTTGGGAGTAGGGTCTTCTTTGTATTTGGCTCCTGGAAACTATATTATAAGGGGAACTGTGACTGGCGCAAGCGGACAGACGGATACAACAGATTTATATCTTGAAGTTTTGGCCGAAACTCCGGGAAATCACACCCCAGTTATAACTTCAAATCCGATTACACAAGTTAATGAAGGGCAAAGCTATTCTTACAACGTTGATGCAAATGATGCCGATGGAGATACTTTGACTTATTCGCTTACTC
>CAYHJV010000048.1:1937-5569 GCA_964357045.1 Candidatus Woesearchaeota archaeon
AAGGTCCTAACTGGCTTTCAATAAATTCTCAAAATGGATTAATAACTGGAACAGCCCCTCAAGTAAATTCTGATTATGAATTTATTGCAACAGTAAAAGTCTATGATGGATATGATTTTGACACTCAGACATTTACTATAACTGTAAAAAATGTGCCAGTACAACCTACAAACCATCCGCCGGTTATAACTTCAACACCAGTTACTCAAGTTAATGAAGGTCAAAGTTATTCTTACAATGTTGATGCTGCAGATGCTGATGGAAACACTTTGACTTATTCGCTTACTCAAGGTCCTAACTGGCTTTCAATAAATTCTCAAAATGGATTAATAACTGGAACAGCACCTTCTGTGAGTTCCAACACTGAATTTAACGTTGCTGTTAGAGTTTCAGATGGAACTGAAAGTGTTACTCAATCTTATGTTTTGAAAGTAATAAACAAAAGAAGCAGCTCTTCTGGAAGTGATGACGACAATAAAGAAACTAGAACATTCCCTTACTACGATTATGACTATAGCTTCACTAGTTCAAAAAATGTTAATCGAGCTCCAATCGTTGCAAGCGACGAACCTGCAGAAGAAACAATTTCGACAGATAATAAATGGGGATTATTGGGAAAAATATGGATATGGTTGTTTGCCCTAGTAATAATTTTGGTTATCTTTGTATCAGTCCTTTTGTTAAGAAGAATATAATTCTTGGTTTTTGGACTTAATTTCTATATCTTTTAAAACAATAAACCTTTTAATCTCAAATTACTGTGGAATTTTATGGAAAATGAAAAACAGAAATTGGTGATGGCTGTAATCGCCGGAGCTTCTAATGCTCTTAGTTACAAAGAAAGAAAACCTTCTGCGACAGAAAGCGAGATAATGAATCACATAACAAAGAACATCACAGAAATTCTTGAGAAGATTGAGGACGAGGATTAATTAGCAAATTGGTTCTGGACCGCCCCTAAAAATATAATTAACAAGGTAAGTTAAGTCTAAAATATTAGTTTTATCATCGTTATTTAAATCTCCTCGCAATAATGGAACTGGAGCAGGACCTCCGCGAAATATGTAATCAACTAAATATGTTAAATCAAGAATGTTTGAAGATTCGCCGTCGTTGTTAACGTCGCCGCAGAAAATAAAAGTAGTTCCTTCGACTCTTAAAGGACTGTCAACGCCTGCATTATTTATAGATGCTAAAATTGACCAGGGTCCGTCTGAAAATTCTGCGTTATATCCAAAAAATCTTATATAGATAGTTTCTCCGCTATCAACATTAATATTTAATCCACTTATATCTCCCATCCTCCCAAGATCATTGTCTGGGACATTCACCGTTGCAATAGATGTAGGTGAACTAAAGGAGAGATCTTTTGACCATTGAACTTGATATTCCGTAATCCCATCACTTCTTCTGGCTTCTCCAAAATTAATAGAATTTATATTTAAACTGAATCCAAGCTTAGGAGATAAAGAAATTTGAAAGTAATCATCTGAGTTTAATGAAGAATTTGACCAGCCATTTGCAGAAGCACCAGAGGGAGTAATAGAAAATGTTCCTCCACCAGGGCTAATAATTGTTGTGTAATCTGGGCTTTCGGCACTCAAATTATTAATTCCTGGACCTGCAACAAAATTCCCAGGGTTAACATCATCATCCGATTGCGTTGCACTTTCATTGGCCAGTAAGTCCCATTGAGCTAAAATTTCAGCACTCGTTAATCCAATCAAAATCAACACAAAAAATCCCATCAAGAATAATTTCTTAATCATCAATTAAACAACGTTGCAAAATACTTAAAGATTTCTATACTATCTCAACTTATAAAAATATTTATTCAAATCAACTCTTCCATTCTTTACTTCAACACCTTCAGCTTTTAACATTTTAATTTTGTTTTTTGGTCCTGAAGCGAATCCTCCAAGTTTTCCATCTGAATTAACAACCCTATGACAAGGCACTAAAAAGAACCCGCTGGTTCTTTTTGAATCTCCTCTAATCACTGAACGGCGATTTCTAACTGCCTCCGAAGAAATCGCGTAGCCGTAAGGATTTTTGTTCATTGCGTTTCCAACGGCTCTATATGCTTTTGTTTTCAGAGCCCGTGCGATTTCTTTATAAGTTGTGATTTTTCCACGAGGGACTTTTCTCAAGACAGAGTAGCATTTTTCGTTGAAGGAAGCCATGATAGAATAAAATATCTAGAGATTTTAAATTTAATCTATTGATGAGAAGATTCTTACTGGTAAATAATTCTCACCTTTACTGCCATGATTGCAAGAAGCTCCAGATAGGACAGCTAATCCTGATTCATGTTTTCCCATAGGTTTTCCCGTAATATCTAAGAATAAGAAAGGTTTACCTTCTTGCAACACCTTCAAATTTTCATCGTTAATCAGAACTGAGGCAATTCCCCTTTCCTTAATTCTAAAACCATCATGGCACATCTGGTAAAGATTACCCTTATAAAATTCTGCTTCAGAGGAAAACACTTGGAGAGTGTATTTTTCATCCTTACTCATTTTAAATAAATAAAAAGCAAGTTAAAAAACATTATTGTCCTTCACAATAATCAATATATAATAATTTTGTTTTATCAAAATATGCAAAAAACAAAAAAGAACAACAAATTCAAATACAAGCTATTAATATTGGGACTTGTCTTGGTTCTTTTTGTCATTGATTATCCTATTTTAAATAAGGCGATTTCAAACTGGCTGGTTGATTATGAAACTGGAATTGTTGAAAGAGTAATTGATGGAGATACAGTTGTTGTTAATGGAAGCAGCGTGAGAATGCTAGGGATTAATTCTCCTGAAAGAGGAGAGAAATATTATGGTGAAGCCAAAACATTTCTTGAGAGTTTAACATTAAACAAACTAGTGAAAATGCGAAGTGGAAAGGAGGATATTGATTTATATAAAAGAAAATTAAGATATATTTTTGTTGATAATGAAAATGTTAATAAGTTAATTGTTCAAAGGGGGTTAGCGAATTTTTATTTTCCTTCTGGAAAAGATAAATATTACAATAGCTTTTTTGAGGCTTGGGGGAGATGCATGAGTGATGAAAGAAATTTATGCCAAAGTTCTAAAGATGTTTGTTCTACTTGTATTACTTTGAAAAACTGGGATACTAAAGGCCAGTCAGTTATTTTTTCAAATAAATGTGGGATGAAATGTGAGTTAACTGGATGGACCATTAAGGATGAAGGAAGAAAAAAGTTTATTTTTCCAAATTTTGTTTTAAACTCTAACAGTGAAGTTGAAATAAAAGTCGGTGATGGAAATAATACGAATAAAGTTTCGTATTGGTCTGGTGAGGAATACGTCTGGACAGAAACAGGAGATAGTATTATATTAAGAGATAGCGCTGGAGGATTAATTTTGTTTAAGAGTTATTGATTGCTCTGTTAATAGATTACAATGATTGCTCACTCGCAAAGCTCGTGAGATATTGATTTAAGTTTTAACTAAGAATCCTTCTATAGTTTTTTCATTAACATTTTATTAATAAGTGAGCCGAGCGTTTTGACTTTGACAAAATTTAATACTAATAACAAAGTCGGGGCGCGAGTAAAGCGAACCTATTTAGGGGTGGTGGGGGTGGGGTGGTTTGTGTAGGTAATATTATCA
>CAYHJV010000048.1:5579-6816 GCA_964357045.1 Candidatus Woesearchaeota archaeon
TAAACATTTTATTAAAAAGGCCGCCGAGCGTTTTCACTTTCCAAAAATTAAAAACTATAAAAAACGGGGGGGCGCTAGTAAAGCTAACGTGTTTGGGGGGGGGGGGGGGGGGTGGTTTGTGTAGGTAATATTATCAAAAACTTTAAATATACCTGTTATTTATTAACTTGATGAAGAGGTTAGGGTTAATTTTAATTGCAGTAATGCTTTTAAGTGTTTTTTCTTACGGTTTAGTTTACGCGGATAATAACGATAGTAACAATTCTGGAAGTGACGGCAGCAATAATTCAGGAAGTGGAAATGATGATGTTAATGATACTGACGATGACAGCGATGATGTTAATGATACAGATGACGACCTTGAAGACGATGATGACGATGAAAATGATAGTAATAAAGTTTGCTGTAAAAGTACTGAAATAGAATATGAACGTGAACATGCAAGAGATTGTGTTTTAGATGGGGAAGATGAAGTAAAAGAAATGGTGGATAATTCTTTCTGCAAAGATGAAGAAGAAGATGATTTTGATGATGACGGTGATAAAATTTGCTGTATGAGTATTGAAATAGAATACGACCGTGAATATGCAAAAAATTGTGTTTTAGACTGGGAAGATGAAGTTAGGGAAGTAGTGGATAATTCTTTCTGCAAAGATGAAGAAGAAGATGATTTGCCTGAAGTAGAGAATGAAACTGAGGATGAGGTTGAGGATATGGGTAATCATTTCGGCGCTGAGATGAGAATGCTACAGTTAGAGTTCCAAATTAAAAAGAGGATTCTGCATATGAATTCTGTCATTGAAATTATAGAGAATAAATATTTTAACAACACCGTTACTAATATTACCAACCTCACAGACCAAATAGACCAATTAAAATCAATTGTTGTTGAGATGGAAGTTTTGGCCGATGATGCTGAGGTAGTTCCTGCAGATCCTCAAGAGGCTATTAATAAATTTATCCAGATTAAAACAGACGCCAGAGAGTTGGTTAAAAGTTTTAAGAGAATTACAAGAGCAATTATAAAAACAGAAGATAAAAAAGATGATTTTGAAGAAGAAATTTCAAGGATAGATAGAGAGGAATTAAAGGACCTCAAGGAAAGAATAAGGGACGCTGTGAAAATGTTGAATGTTGAAAGAGTCAGGGAAATTCTAACTGTTATGGGTGTAGAAGATGAAGAGCTCCTACGAATGATAGAAAACGGCGAGATAACGCCTCAGCAGGTGAGGGAAAG
>CAYHJV010000049.1:0-6792 GCA_964357045.1 Candidatus Woesearchaeota archaeon
AACCAAATAAATTAGAAGATGCAAAGTATCTCCTGACCGCAGAAGTTGCAAAACCTCCAAAAGAATCAATAAATAAAGTATTATTGGTGGTTTTTTGGAAGTATCTGGATGCAAGAAGAGAACTATACAAAGCAATAGAAGAAGGAAATAAAAGCGAGTTTATGTTTTCAGAAAAAATAGAATCCAACGCTCAAGAAAGAATTTTGGAAGAAAAAGATTTAATTGAAAAAATAGATGGGATGCCGCGTTCTCAAGTAAATAATTTAGCATTGGGATTAGTAGGTAGATTATGTATGGCAAGAAATGGTGAGGGGAAAAAATAAAATGTTCGTTAAACAAGAATTAGTAAACAAAATTAAGGATTACTTTGACCTTAACATTTACGAAACAAAGGTTTGGCTAGCTTTGCTTGGAAAGGGTGTTGCTTCTGCAGGAGAAATTGCTGAGATTTCTGGAGTACCAAGAAGCAGAACTTATGACGTTCTTGAGTCGCTTGAAAAGAAGGGATTTGCTATTGTGAAACTAGGGAAGCCTGTTAAATATCTTGGAGTTAAGCCTCATGTAATTCTTGAAAAATTGAAAAATAATGTAAGAAAGGACGCTGAAGAAAGAATAGAATCGCTTTTGAATATAAAAGACACTAACGAGTTCACTCAACTTGAAAACCTTTATAGAGAAGGAATAAGCCCTGCCAGAAGAGAAGATCTCTCTGCTGCTTTAAAGGGCAAGTCAAATATTTCAAACCACTTAAGAGAAATTTTACAAGAAGCAAAAAAAGAAGTCATAATTTGCACTAACGCAGAGGAAATGGGAACAAAGTCGAAGCTTTTTTTACAGACTTTTGATATTCTAAAAAAAGCCGATATCAAAGTTGTTTTGGCTCTTTCTGGAGATAAAGCTTTAATAAAGAAACTCGCAGAAAAACTTGGAATGAAAATAAAACAAGTTGATATTGATGCAAAATTCTTCATAATTGACAGAAGGGAGATACTTTTCTATCTTTCAAAAACGAAAGACGACGAAGAAATTGCTATATGGTTAAATTCTGATTTTTTTGCTCAAGCCTTTGCAGCTTTATTTGATAAAGCTATGGGGAGCAAATAAAATGTTTCCTAAAATTTCTCCTCATGATATTGCTTCGCCAATTGGCATGAATATTGATCAGTACAGAGAAGTGTGTGATACTGGCAATCCATTAGAAGCATCTATTTATGCTACCATTATAAATAATTCTCAAAACAAAGGAAAATGGACGCCAACAAATCATTTTCCAAAAATGTATGAAAGAGTGATTTTTCAAATGGAAAGCAGAGGTTCACTTGTCAAAATAAGTGAAAAAGAAGGATTTTTGATATCGGGAAAGAAAGCAGAACAATTGCAAAACATTAAGAATAATCAATAACCTCTAAATTAGTTACATGCATTTCATCAAGCTTTTTCCTGTTTTTCATCTTCCATTCTTCAACAAACTGCTTTAAGTTAACTTTAATTTTTTCTCTAGCATAAATTTTGTTTTTTTTGACAAAAGTATTTTTATGTTTTTTTCTGAATTTCAAAACATTTTCTTTATCATCAGCTTTAGGGCCATTTAAAATAATTTCCTTTTTTTTCCTAACAACAAAGAAATATTTTGCGGCTTTATCCTTGTCGTAATTAAAACCCTGGTTTTTTATTTTGAATAATGTATTTATTTCTTCTGCTAAATGTTTATAAAATTTTAACAATTTACTTCCGGCAATGTCTCCTGGTTGCTTGTCGGTGCTGACTTCAATCAATATAAATTCGCTGCCATTATTTATGGCTGTTTTCTTTATTTTTTCCACGTCTATTTTTTTATATTCAAACGAATTTATAGACTGGTTTTTGATGAAATCTAAACAGGCCTTCTTAAACTTTTCAAATGTCTCATAAGAAAGAGCAGCAAGAACGTTTCTCTGTTTGTATGTCGGATCAATCAATACTACAGGAGATTGGAGTTTTGAGCTGTTTAAATCCATCAATACGACATTTTTGTTTTTGTGCAATTTTTCTATATCAATTATCAGTTTATCTTTCACCTTTGTCATGGCTTTAATAAATTTTAAAAAACTTTTATAATGAATAATTAAGAGTTCCAAAGCATATCCAGAAAACCCGCTAATATAAGATTCTGCACCATAGCAATTATTGGCGTGGCAGAAAGCCTTTGCTATTAGTATTTCATCTAGAATTTTTTGATTTTTTATTTTTTTATTTATGTACTTTACATGTGTGTGTGAAAAATCCGTTATGTTTTTAGCCTCGCTTGGTTTTTGTGTTTTTCTTACAGGAACTATTTCTACAAAAATATTGTCATTTAGTTTTATCTTAAAATAGTCTCTAGAACCATGCAGAACAATTATTCCTTCAAAATTATGAATTAATTTTTTTGTCAACTCAGATAATTTGTCATCTTCATATTTTTTATCAAATCTAATAAAAATATCTACATCGTAAATTCCTTTTTTTATAAGAGTTTTTTTAGCAAAACTTCCGCCTATGAAAATCTCAGCATTCAAACCAGATTTACTTAAATTGGATTTTATTTTATAAAGAAATTTTTCCAAAAGATTTTTTACTTCCGAAGTCTCCTGTTTTGTCGGTTTGACTCTAAACAGGACTTCATTTAGTATAGAATTAATTTTATTCATTAAGATTATAAGAAATTAAACTTTTTAAAATAAACTAATCATCAGATTCTTCTGCTTCTGGACTGGCTATCTCTTTTAGTTCAGCTGTGCTATACCTCAAGGTTGAAGCTAAATCTATTATATATTTACCTTCTTCAAGTTTGTATATTAAAGGTCTGTCTTTTCTGAAAATTTTTACTATATCCAACTCAAACTTTCCATCTCCTTTAATTCTAATTGATTCCAAGTCAAGGATCACAGGCATATCCTCTTCTGGAACTCCTACAATTTCTCTTACATCTTTCTCAATTTGCTCTCTATCTTTTTCAGGTATCTCTACAGATTGATTCTTCATTTTCTCAAACTGCTCATCCCTTATATAAAAAAAGAAGTGTCCTCTGCAATCCACACATCCTTCTATAAGTTCTTTGCTTCCTACAGAAATTATTCTTGAACACTTTACGCATTGATGAGGGATTTTAGTTTACCTCCTATTTCTTTATTGTTTTTCATAATAATCTTTCCGTTTTTAGAGAAAACTCTAGAAGTTAATAAATTTAATGGTGATTTATATTATTTCTCCAGCAACAATTCAATCTTCTTAGGATTCTTTTTTATTTCTTTGACTATTGTTGCAGGACCAATTATTGTAACCGCACCCATGTCTCCACCTACTAAAGCATTAGCCATCCCTTTTTTGAATCTAGTAAAGAAGCCCTCATCTCCGTTTCCCGAAATAACAGCCAATTCAATTCCTTTGAAAGTTTTTACATGACCTATCATGGCCATTGTGTCACCTATTAACCTAGTCTCTTCTTCTGGCTTAAGTTTTCCCTGAAGGATAAGAATGTTATTTCCAAGGACTATGTCCAAAATTTTCTTAATTCTTTCGTTGCTGTCCAGTTTTCTAATTTCAGAATAGGGTAAAAATTGAATAGTGAATCCCTTTATTTTCCCGAAGTTTTTTTGCTTAGCCATTTTTTGGGTTTAGTTTTGTCTAATCTTTTTTAAAAAGATTATTTTTCACCACTTTTTATTATATATATTGGAAAATATACTTTTTAACATTTACCTTGCTTTTTTTGCAAGTTTAAATATTGATTCGTAAAACTCTTCTAAATTTGTTCCATCTCTTGCACTTATTCCGACAACGTCATATTCTGGAAAAGCCGCCTCTACTTTTTTAATGTCGGCTTTGTTTAAATCAATTTTATTAGCCACTATTAAAACAGGAATTTTTCTCGCAACTAAATTTCCTATAATGGTTATATTAACTTGGTTGTAGGGATTTTCCATCACATCCAAAACAATCACAACAACATCCATATCATCAAGCCATTTAATGCTTTCAACAACTCCCTGTGTTGCTTCCTTTGCCCTTTTTTTTGCCTCTTTTTTATTCATTTTATACTTTAAAAAATCCTCATAATCTATTCTTGTGGCTATTCCGGGCGTGTCTATCATTTTGAAAACCATTTTTTTCCCTTTGAAATCTATTTCAACTTTCTCTTTAAATTGAACGTGTCTTGTTTCGTGAGGTATTTTGCTTACGCTTCCTATTTCTTCACCAGTAAAATCCTTGCAAATTCTGTTCGCAAGGCTGGTTTTTCCAGCATTAGGGGGGCCATAGAATCCCAATTTTATGTCTTTTTTGTTCTTAAAAATATTTGAGAATATTTTTTTAAAAAAGTTGCTTATTATTTTCATTGCCATATTATAATTTTGTCAAAATAGTTTATAAATATTTCAGTAATCAAAAACCTATTTTTATGGGCCAAACTGGTTCCCGCCAAGAGGCCTTGAAGGATAATTTCCAGTACTGGGAATTTTTTGATCTTCTTTTTTCTTTCTGCCGAAAATCTTGTCAAAAGGAATAAGTTCGAGCATCCCTGTTCTCTTACCAACATATCTTTTCATTGCATAATCCACTTGTTCTGAGGTCCACTTGACTTTCTTCAATTTCTTCATTATTTCCTTTTCTGGAACTCCCTCCCTCTTCTGATTATTTATAAAAGTTACAAGATTGAAAAGATTATTTCTATTTTTAAACAAATGAGTCTCGTATTTGTATTTGTACCATTGCTGCATTATTGAGTAGATTACAATAAAGAAAAATCCTAAGAAAGCAAGTATCAAGAAAAATAAGCCCCATCTTGATTCTGCTTCGGTGAGGTCTATGTTTAACTCTGAAACTTCAATTTCTCCAAGAGCTGGCGATATGAATGCGTCTAAAGTTACAAAGTCAACCTCTTCTGTCGTGGAGAAGAGAATTCTATCGCTTCCTGGTTTTAGAATAATATAGTAATATCCTAATGATTCTTTTTGACCGTAGTCTACACTAAATTCTAAATTTGCCATATTTTTAATAACAAGATAAGGATCCAACGACAATAAGACTTTTTCTCTTACACTTAATTCAAAAATATTTAATATCGGTTTTTCAATTCCTTCATAAGCAGCGGATATTTCAGTGTATGTTATTCTTGAGTCTAGATTTTCCTGGCTCCAAAAGGCTACTGCGTTTGCGTATTCGTCTTCAAGACCTTCTTTTGGAGTCCCAGCACCAATTGTTTCCAGAACCTCAAAATTTACTTTTTCTTGGTCTGGGAAAAAAAGAATAGAACTCGCACTCTTGCTTATTCTTACAGAATCAGGTATTTTAATCTCTAAAATTTTTTCAACAATTTTAATGTATTCTTCATCCGTAGTAGCCACGGAATAGTTTTTCTGTACTTCCGCCAAAGCCTTTTCTGCTGACTCAATGTCAATTACATTATTCAAGCTTTCCTGATAAAAAGAAGGAAGTGAGTTAAATGTTAACTTGACTCTTTCTATGGAATATTTAATTATGTCTATGGACTGGTTGATTTTATTTCTTGGAGTTAAAACTTCTATCTGGAAAAAGCTTGATGAAACTCTTTGCTTTGCATCCGTTATTTTAATTGTCACATTGTGTGTTCCCATTTCTTTAAAAGAATAGACTATTTCATTTGTCACGGTGATTTTTTTATCGCCGTCAAAATCCCATTCGTACTTAGTCACATTTGCAGTGAGGTTTTTTACATCTGCTGTGAATTTTGTTGGAAAAGCCAATGCAACAGACCTTGGAAGAAGATTTCTAACTGTCGGCACTTCTGTAACGAAAATTTTTTCTGAGAAAATTCCGTTACCATTGAATTTCAATTCATAAGTATAGTTCTTAAGCTGTGATGGAACAGTAAAATTAGCCCCATCAAATTTAATGGTGCCAAAGCCGGAAGTTATTTTAGGAGGTATTTCCGTCAATTTGTAAAATTTGTTTGTGTTTGTTTTTCCTCAGCTCTCTTAATAAATAAGCTGCAGATTTTTTAGAGTGATTGTTTGAGATTCCCCTGATGTTATTTTGATAGGAATGACGCAGCCTTCTGATCCTGTGCAGTTCATTCCTTTGTATTTTCCATTAAGATAATTTTCAAAAAGGCTGTAAAGAAAGGTATTGCTTGATGTTTTAGATATCTCTAAATTAAAAGGGCCTCCAAATTTGAGAGGCTCTGCGAAAATATGGTATGCTGATGTTTCTGTTTGTGCAGGGATTCCATAAAACCCGCATTTTGTAATTGGAGATTGGCTTCCTATAAGGTTGTAAACAGCCGCATTTGAATCCGAAGCTATACAAACATAATGTTTTTTTTTAGAGGAAACTGAATAATTGACATAGCATGAAACTTCTGAGGGGGTTGCTCCCGGAGGAACTAGTTTGCATGTCGCAACCTCTTTGGAACCAGAAAAAATGGACATGTGTAAATTAGAAGAATCGGAGCCAGTTTTTTTTACATTGGCCCCTATATTAAATCCAGGAGCCTCTGTTAAATTTATTCTCTGGCAGTAAGGGTTTGTTCCTATTAAAAAGTCTTTCGCCGCGCTTAATGAGTCAAAGCATCCGTAGCTTTTTAATTCTGAACAGGATTGTGTTGAAGCTTTAGAATTAGACAGTTCAATCACATCATCATCTAAAAAATCTACCCTCAGTTGATTATTACAAGAAGGTCCTGCACTGCTTTCCAAAGTGAAGTTTGCAGTTTCTATATTTTTTATTTCCATATAAATTTTGAAACCAAAAAGCACCGATCCATTTTGAGTAATAGAGAAATTAGTCTCCGCGCCT
>CAYHJV010000050.1:0-6721 GCA_964357045.1 Candidatus Woesearchaeota archaeon
CCGCCATAAGTCTCTATATCAGAATAACGCCCTGTCTTATTTACCTTGAATTATCAAGGAATGACCTCTTTTTAAAACCACTTAACTACTCAATGGGTGCAGAAGCCTTAATCGAATATGAGGGCGTGGGCAGAACCTTGCGCAAGTGACGAAATCTCAATTATTTTTTAAGGTTAAGAATACTTTGTTATAACCGCCGTTATAATACTCAATAAACTTGAATTTCTTACATTTTTTAATAAATTCATTAAAAGCTTTTTGTTCCCCTTTATCTGGTTTCCCCTTAAAGGCATTCCAATCATCAAATAGAATTAATGTTCCTTCTTGCAAATAAGGTTCTATAAATTTCAGGACTTCTTTAGTAGATTCATATAAATCACAATCTATGTAAGCTACGGCTAATTTTTTGATATTATGTTTTTTCTTTAATGTATCAGAGAAAAAGCCCCTTATAGCAAAAACCCTATTTAAATCAACTTTATTTTCCTTAAGATTTTTCATAAAATCTTCTAATGAACAAGAATATTCTCCTTTTTTCCATATACCTTCTTTATCAGTTCCTTTTATTTCTGGCAGACCCTCAAAGCTATCAAAAGCCCAGAAATTCATGTTTTTTATCCCAAAAAACTCAGCAAATTTATATGCAGCAATAAAAGAATGTCCCTGATATACACCAAACTCTGCATAATCTCCTTCTATTCTTCCATAGTCAATAAAACCCATAATTCTCCTTAGGTTTTCTTCAGCTACATTATAAAGAATTAAGTTACGTAGCCAATAAATGGTTTTAGACCATCTTAGTCTGACAATAAATTTTCTTAGTAACTCCTTCATTCCACTAATTAATGGAATGTTTCTTTTAAATCTTACCACCTATTTGTGGAATGGGTAGGAGAGATAGTTTGTCAATAAAAAAGAAGATTCTCCAAATATTAAAAGAAAATGGGGAAATGTCTTTAGGTGAAATAGAAAGAAAAACAAATACAAATAATCTAACTATCAAAAACCACATTAAAGAACTTGAATTTTTTGAAAAAGTTGAAGTAATTAGGCACGCCAAAAGTGAAAAGACAGGGAGACCATATACAAGTGTCAGATTGAAATAGATAAGAGGCTTCCCATACAAAAAATTTTAGTTATTGCACAAAACCCCTTTTAAAATGAGCCGACTACTCGATGGGTGCGGCAATATTAATTCTTAAATAGATCATCCATTATATTTAAATTCTTTTTATGCTCTTCCTTACTAATTTTAAAAACAGCCCTATTCTTTCCTTTTTTAACTTCGATTATTTTACTTATCCAGTTCTCCCAATTCCCATCTATCACCATATCTTGGAAAAAACCTTTTTCCGCATAAAATAAGATTTCTTCAGCATGGCCTATTGCGAGTGAGGCCTCTTTTCCTGTATAAACCTCATTAGAATCTCCGAATTCTCCCCCATAAATTGTGTAAGTATATGAATTAGCCCAGAAATGTGGTATAAAAAAAAGCCTTTCAATAGGGACCTCTGATAAACTTCCATGGACCCTATTTATTTTATATCTTAATTTTTTCATTAAATCTATAGAGATCACATCTTGAAAATTATGGGTTTTTGGGTATCTTCCCAACACCAAAACCATTATCAATTTTAAAGAGAGTTCTATTGAAGATATTGAGTTTTTAACAGACAAATCCCACTTTTTTTTATTCTTGTAGTATTTTCCCAATCTGAGAAACTCTTTAGATTTTTTTAAAAAATCTCTTGCTTTTTCTTTCTGATTTTCTATTTTTATAATCTCTTTGCCCATCTCTACAAAGAAAGAGTAATGGTTATTTATTGTTTTCCGTTAGGATGCGGCAATAAGTAGAACAGGTTTAAGGCTTTGTGGGATTAAGACCAAGGAAAACGTATTGATGGAAGAGGTATACTCTTTTTATCCGGATGGTATTCTATACTTTGTTTAAGACCTTCCCCAGACACATATTCAAGAATAACCTTTCCTGTTTTTAGTTCTGAATTATCAGATACTATTAAAAATCCAACCTCCAATTTTTCAATAAAATCTGTTTTCTTTGGTACATATAATTTTCCAATTATTGAGGAATGTTCAGGATATACAGGAGTTGTATTTTCAAAAAATTGATATATTGAACAATAGTCTGAAAAAACGTCGTTACCTTCTCCTCCTTTTATCCACGCCTTATCACTTATTTCAAGATCATTTGGAACAAGCAATTTTATATAGAGTTTTTCAGCCATAACTTTTCCATTGTTTGAAACTATTATGTTGTAAGATGGTTTTTCTGTTCTACAAGGTTCAAGAGATAATTCCAAAAAAGCCCTTTTCCTTTTGAAGAATAAGTCTTCAATCTCATAATGTTCCATTTGTCTCGTGGTGTATCCATTTCTTCTCCAATAAAATCTGTTATCTTTATTTGAATGGTCTTGGTGTGGTGCTGTGTCGCTTTTTGGAACTTTTATGACCAAAACAAATTTAGATTTATCTTTATCGCTTAGAATTGGGGCTATCTGGACATCAATTTTTGGAGTCACGTTTGCTTGAAGAATTTGTTCTATTCTTTCTTTTTGCTGATGATTTTCCATCCATTCAATTCTTGTCGGTTTATGGTCTTTATTGTCTTCACATAAGCCATAAATGATAACGCCCCCGTTGGAATTTGCCATGGCAGATATATCTTTTGCAACCTCATCTTTGTTGTTTAAGGCTCTTGAATCTTTATATTCCAAATTAGTATTTTCTTCGATTTGATTTTCAATTAAGGCATTAAGGTCTTTTTCAGTTTCCATCTTCATCTTCCTTTAATATTTCTTCAAACACCTTATTAATCAATTCATCCTGATTTTGTTTTGCAATTACAATTTCAATATATTTTGGAATTGTCTTTATAATTTCATCGGCCATCTCCATATATTCTTTAATAGCAATGGAAACCTCTTTCCATTCTGGCTCCAAATTGAAAAAGGTTTTATAAGGAAATTGTGTATTGAATTCCAAAATTAAGGAAGTTTTGTTACGATTTACTGGGACGTGTGCAAATATGTTTCTTATATCAACAAATCTTTCAAATTTTTTTAAAATCTGTTCGTCAAACCGACCATCATTAACTTCTTCCAGAAGATTTTTTATGAATTTTGCTTTTGTTTTAAACCCCAATTTGTCAATTCTTTCTTTTTTTGCGACTTTAAGCAATATTTCATTAAAGGCTATATCCAGAATTGTAGAAAGTTCCAAGATTGTCCCTCTTGCCCTTACAATTTTGTGAAAGTTTTCCTCTAAGTTAGGTATAGATTTAGAATATTCGTGGGACTCTTTTAGCATTTCATCAACAGAGGTAATCCCTTTCTCCTTTACGAGTTTATCAAACTCCTCTATGTCTGTTGCCATGTTCTTTTTGATTTTGCACATTTTAAGTATTTTATGCAACTCTTCCTTTATTTCTCTTTATACCATAAACTATAAAATTGCGTAAAACCTGAAGTTTTTATGAGAAAAATTATCTTTTTTATCATTCTCCTTTCCTTAATATCCCTTGTTTCTTCTTTGCCATCAGATACTGAAGTTGAGAAAATTTATGGCATTCAAAAAGATGATATTTTGAACACCTCCCATAGGGCTGTTGAAATAATTCTCCTTAAAGATGGGATATTTTACCAAGAAAATTATACTCTTCTCTTTCCGGACAATGGTGGAGGGTATCTACTTTTTATATTGCCTGAAGACGTTGGTAGATCAGAAGTAAAAAATATAGATCTCTATGACATAAAGAGTAATAAAAGGTTTCAGGAATACGATAACATAACGGATATCGATAATTGTTCTAATCTTTTCATGGAAAGAGAGATTAATAATACATTGACGATATTGTCATGCCCAGATGTAAAAAATAGGGAGGTTGAAATAAGCATGACTGCGACTTTGCGATCACAATCTGCTCCAGAACAATGCACTACTATTGATTATTTTTTAAACTTCCCAGAGATATATGTTGGCGTGATAGATTCTTTTACAGAAAATTTCAAACTGGACTTTAGTCTTACTGCTGATAATTCTATAGTAGTCGACCAAATCCCAAATACTGGTTGTAGAAATGTAGGAATGGATGAACATCCGCTTGAAAATGGGGTGAGTTGCAGTGGAAAACCAAACGTTACTGGGACTTCCCTCTTTTTAGAAAATATTAGTATATTTGGGAGAGATAAAAATAAATTAGGTGAGCAGGCGTCTGGTAGAGAGAGCATAAGAGAATGGATTGGCTGGATTTTGGCTACCCTATTTGGATTTTCTACTTTTTATTTAGCTTGGAATAAGCACATAAGAGATAAACCCCTAATCGAGATAAGAAAATATCTTTACAAAGCAGAGAGTATGCCTGCAGACTACGATGAACCATCTTATGAAATAAGAACTCTTATTGTGGATATTAAAAATAGTGGTAAACGAGATGCCCATTTAAAAGAAGTTTCGCCATATTATGTTCAGGTTGGGAAAACCCCTTATATCCCAAGAATGAGGGGATTTGGTGAAAGAACAATTGGGGCAGGAGATAGAGAAAGAGTTCATTTATTTTTTGAGTTTCCGCCCGATGTAATTGAAGAAATAGAAAGACAATCAACAAATGAAATAGTGGTAGAGTTTGATTTTGTCCATAAAAAGATAAGAAAATTGTTTGTTATAAGGAACACAATTTAGACAAGATATCTTAAAAATCTGTTCTAATTCCATATTTCTTCTTTAATTCTTTATATTCTCTTTTCATCTCTTCTAATTTATCTTTTGTTGGAAATCCGGGCATCCCAGCCAATTTCTCCAATTTTGGTATTTCATCTTTTAACCTCTCAATTTCTTCTCTTTGTTCCTTCTCTTCTTTTCTTATTTTTTTCTTTTGTTCTTTTCGCTTAAATATCTCATCTTTGTGCTCTTTCAAAAAATCCTTTACCAATTTTTTTGTGTCAACATTATAAACATTAATTCCTTTTTTACTTGCGTATTGCATCATTTTTGGAACAAGATCAAGCCTTTTCATATTAACAGCCATCCAACTTCTTCCAAGCTTTCTTGAAACAGATTCATTTGTTTCATCTATTTTTAATAGTAATTCGTATTCCTCATCATCCCATGATCTTGAGAATGATTTACTCCCAATTCTATCTGTTCTCATTTCCTTAACCTCTTTTTTTTCAACATGATAAAACATTTCCTTTAGGAAATTGATGAATCTTTCTTTTTGAAGTTCATTAAGCTCCAAAGAATGTAAAAAATCGATATTTCCTTTATCACCTCTTAGTATTATCATTTTTTTCTTTCATAAACTCCTCTACTAATGTCTTAGTTATTTTAGTAGAATTATAACCCTTTGATTTTGCCCAAGAGATAAAGCTTGTAACAAATCCAGATCTTTCCATTGAAACACTCATACTACTACGATCTAATTTTTTTGTTAAATCCAAATTATCCAAATTTGGATCCAATAACATAAACAGTTCATCAAATGTCCATTTCTTTTGTTTTTTTTCAGAATGCATCCCAAATCTTTCTTTTTCTTTAACTTTCTGTATTTCTATCTTTTGATCAAGTAAGTATTTTAAAAAATTAATAAATTTTTCTAATTGGTCTTCTTGCATTTGTATTGGACCTTCAAGATCTACGTGATTGCCCATTATGAAAATTTTCATTTTTAATATTAAATGGATTCGTACAATGCCTTTTTTATCTCTTCATCGTATTTTGGCCTTGAAAATATTTTCTCATGACTCTCGAATAGATAAATACCATACTTATCTGAAATTTCGGATAAGAATCTATGTATATTCTCCACTTCTCCAGCACTCAAAATTTTATCGCCCCAAATCAACTTTAAAAGATAAGATAATTTTTTGGGGTCAATTAAATTATCTTTAGAAATATCAAGATAATAAGCATGTCCCCCCTTTTTAAAATTATAAAGATTATTAGTTTTCTTTGGGAGATTGTTAAGACGTCTGAAAATACCACTTACTACCTTTTCATTTTTAAAAGCACCATAAACTTCTTCATTCGCCTCTTTAGAAATTATTCCTAATTCCTGCAGTTTTCTCTGGCATAGTTCAAAAATTTCTCCAAGCACCTCCAACACCCTGTCTTCTTTGTTTAGTTTTATTGTAACCCCCTCAGAAAAGGCCCTTACTGCAATAAGTGATAAAATAACTATCTTTTCTTTAGATTCTAATGGCTTTTCAGATGATTTGAATAAATCAAAGTATATCTTATCAAGGTTTTTTATCACATAGTCTTCTTCCAACTCATTTTTCTCTATTTCAAACACTCCGGTAGCCGTGATTACATATTCATTTAATTTTTCATTTTTTCTTATGAAACCTTTTTTTGATAATCCATCTATTATAGTTTTGTCTTCATATGCTGAATTTAACGAAGATTTATCGAAAGCTCTGAATCTATTATTGGAATTCATTTTAATAAATGATATCAAAACAGAGTTTTGCTTAAGTTTTCCTTGCGACTGTAAAGAAGTGTACAATTCTCTATAAAATTTATCCAGCAATTTTTTTTCTTGTTCCATTTATTAAAAAATTTTAGATTCGACTTTTACATTTTTTGCTTTCTGTACAATTATGGCTGCAAGAAGTTTGCCTTTTTTGTATAAATCTCTACACTTGTTGAATATGGGATTCAGAGATTCTTCATCCATCATTGCTACTTCGTCAAATAAAGCAAT
>CAYHJV010000051.1:0-6554 GCA_964357045.1 Candidatus Woesearchaeota archaeon
ACAAAACCCCCAAGACAAATCCTCCAAGATGAGCCGTATTTCCTATGGGAATATTTCCAGCCAATGAAATGAACCAAAGTAAAATCAAAATTCCAGGAGCAGCATACTTCATTTTAATTGGAATTGGGATAAACATCACAAAAACAGGTAGATTGGGGGTAAGCAACATCAACAAGCCCACTAAACCAAAAATGGCTCCAGATGCTCCAACGGCAAAGCTGTTATAGTCAGCCGTAATAAACAAGGCAGATATTATAAAAAAAAGTCCCGCGAACAATCCAGAAAATAAATAGAAATAAAAATATCTTTTGCCCCCTAAAAGTCTTTCTACCAGAGATCCTATGAATAATAAAGAAAGCATATTTGCAAAAAGATGAAAAAAACCTGCATGCATAAACATGCTGGTTAAAAAAGTCCACATATAATTTCCCTGCAAAATATTAGCAGGTTTTATTGCAACGAAATCAATAAAGTTTGGATTTGAATAAAACAGAATAGTAAAAATAATAAAAGCAACAATATTAATTAGTATAATAACAGTGTTAACACTCAAACTAGAAAAAAAGTTTCCTTTGAGTTTTGAGTGAACATTGTATACTCCCTCCATAAATTAACGCCTCGATTTTCCTTTACTGCTGTATTTTTTAGCCTTGTTCGGTTTTTTAGATTTAGAAGATTTGTTAATTTTTTTCTTAGGTTTTGCCGCTTCTAACTCTTTCTTTTTTTTAGCAGATTCTTTCCTTCTCTTTTTTAAGGCAATGGAAGATTTTCTTTTTTTCTCAGCCACAATCTTTTTTATTTCCTTAACTCTAACTTCTTCTACCTTTTCTTTTTCTTTTCCAACCTCTACTTCTATCTCACTTAAATCTCTATTAAGTTTATTTAAATTTCTGTTAAGTTCTTTGAGTACAGGAGCATTATCTTTAATAGCAAGAATATTTCCACATTCAGGGCAGGCAAAATCATGCAATAAAGCATTTTCTTCAGTAAACTCAACATGACACAAAGGACAAACGTAGAATTGCTTCACTTCCCTGCTCTTTATCTGATCGTTAATCTGCTCCATTCTTCTTAGAATTTCCGCCTTCAAAAATTCCAGAGTCTTAAGGACTTCTATCTTCCAAAAATAAGTATACCATCCTTTTCTTTTGTCTTTCTTTCTTATATAGGAAACTAATCCGTGGTCGGCGATTTTGTATAAAATGTTTCGCGTTTGATTGATTGTAATTCCTAATTTCTTAGCAAGAATAAATTCATTGACATGAATTTTACTGTAAAGCAAGTCAGCTATTCCTTCGGCCGGTTTTCCGACGACAAGAGATATTACTTCTTTAAGAAAATCTTTAAGCATCTTAAAAATAAAAACAAATCAGATATATACCTTTCGGTTTTTTCATTTATGAAAAAAACGTTAACAAAATCGAAGATTTTAGTTTCGGTTGGTTCATTTCCAAGAAACACACATAGTCCTTCAAAGAGCATAAAAAGATAAAAGTTTTTAAACCTATATCATCTTTTATATATATTAAAAAGAGTATATTCAAAAACAATTAAAATGGGTTGGTTCAGTAAAAAAGATGGGGAAAATAAAGATTCGAGCCAAAGTTCTTTCCAACTCCCTAAATTACCAGAATTGCCTGAGTTGCCTCCATTAGATATGGGCGATAGAAAAGATTATTTATCCCAATTGCCAAGCTTCCCAAACAGCTCCTTTGGAGATAATTTTTCTAGAAACACTATAAAAGACGCCGTATCGGGAAAACCAAAAGATGAATTTAATATTCAATTCCCTCAAGAAAACAGAGAGAACAGAGTTTTTAAACCAAATAACTTTTCGTTGCCAAATAAAAAAGAAAAACAGATGATGCAAAAAAGTCCTCAGCAGAAAAAAGATTACATCTTTCCAAGAACACAGGAAATAGAAGATGATGAGGAATTTGACAGTGATGACTCAGAGGAAGGATCTGAAGAACCAGAATTCAGCGAGTATGAAGAATCCTACAACCCTGATAAAGCTAAGTTCACCCCCCCTAAAGCCAGATATTCCCAGCCTAAAGCAGTATACTCTACCCCAAAGACTAAATACGAGGAGCCAGAGATAGATAATTTCGAGCCCAGATCAAGAGGAGGCATGTCTTCAGACGAGCCAGTTTACATAAGAATAGATAAATTTGAAGAGGCTATGAAAGCTTTCGAAAAAACAAAAAAAGAAATTGCAGACATCGAAAAATCACTAAAAGATATAACTGCCGTAAGGGAAGATGAAGACAAAGAATTAGAATTGTGGCAGCAGAACATAATAAAGATAAAAGATCAAATTGATCAAGTGCACGAAGATATTTTTTCTAAAATAGAGTAGTGAACCTTTTAAAAAAGATTCCCAAACCCAACCAAGAAAATGAAAAAAAGCCAAAACCTGCTTCATATAAAACTTGAGAGTGACGAGGCTACACAATCAATGAAGGATATTCTTAAGACAGAAGCAGATTTAATAAAAATTGCTCAATCAATAAAAAGTTATAGAACCCTAAGAATAATGGAGCTTGAACTAAAAATAGAGCTGCATAAGAAAATAAAAGATTTTAGAAATAATATGCATAAATTAAGAACGCTTCTTCCTAGACTTGAAATTCCAAAAATTCTTAAGAATCACGAAGAAGAAATACACAGAACAGAAATTATGGAAGAGGTTGCAAAGATAGAAAAAGAGATAAAGCCCAAAAAAGAGAAAGTTCAAAAATTAAGGGAAGAGGAACCGAAAGCGCCAGTAGACGACCTTGAAGCGCAATTGAGAGAAATACAAGAAAGACTAAGCCGCCTGGAATAGAGAAACTTTTAAACTTCTAATTCTATTTAAATTTACAATGAATCGTAAGGAGCTCATTAAAAAATATATTGAATTTTTCGCATCAAAAAAACATAAAGAAATTCCTAATGTCTCATTGACTCCTTCAAATGACCCGACAGTTTTATTCACGACGGCAGGAATGCACCCACTTGTTCCTTATTTACTTGGCCAAAAACACCCTTTAGGAAAAAGACTTGTTGGAGTTCAAAAGTGTATAAGAACAGGAGATATAGATTCTGTAGGGGATGAAGTCCATCACACATTTTTTGAAATGCTTGGAAATTGGAGTCTTGGCGATTATTGGAAAAAAGAAGCTATTGAATACAGCTTTGAGTTTTTAACAAAGATTCTAAAAATCCCTAAAGAAAAGATTTCTGTAACTTGTTTTAAAGGAGATAAAGACACACCTAAAGATACTGAGTCAGCAAAAACTTGGGAATCTCAGGGAATTTCAAAAAACAAAATAAAATTTCTTGAAAGAGAAGATAATTGGTGGGGTCCTGCAGGAAAATCTGGACCTTGCGGCCCCGACACAGAAATTTTTGTGAATGGCGTTGAAATTTGGAATGATGTTTTCATGGAATATGAAAAAAAAGAGGGGGTAATATTAGTTGATGGGATGAACTGCGCCTATGATAAAAACTTCAATCCTAACAAAGAGTTATTAGATATAATAAATGGGTTTAACAAACATTGTATTCTCACGGTTAATGGTTTTAGAGAAAAAGGGATTAAAATAATAAGAAATTACAATCCATCTTATGATACAAATTGGGAAGCATTTTCTTTGGAAGAAATAGGAGTAAAAAAAGATAATCCAGACTATTTTAAAAAACTTTTAATAAAATTTAAGCCAGAGTTAAGTGTGAAAGACGTTATTTTTTTCGACCATAAAGAAGAAAATGTAAAGGTGGCCAAAACTCTTGGGATAACAGCCATCCAGTATAAAAATCCGGATCAAATAAAGAAGTTTATTGAAGAAAATTTATACTTTTTTGAATCTGCAAAACAAAAAAACGTCGACACTGGAATGGGTGTTGAAAGAACCCTCGCCGTATTAAATGGGTTAAATGACAATTATCTAACGGAAGTTTGGAAGCCAATGATAGAAAAGATAGAAAAGATGATGGGAACAAAAATAGAGGGTGGAAAACCAATTAGATATGAAGATTATAACAATTACATAAAAAGAGAGATGAGAATAATAGTTGATCACATTAAGGCGGCTATCTTCATAATTTCTGAAGGAATTGAACCCGGCAGAAATGAACAAAGTTATGTTCTTAGAAGACTAATAAGACGAGCTGTAAGATATGGGAAGAGATTAAAACTGCCTAATAACTTTACAAGTGAACTAGTCGATCCTGTATTATCTATTTATGGTGTGCACTATCCAGAAATTAAAAAAAATAGATCTATAATCATTTCAGAGTTAAAGAAAGAAGAAGATAAATTTAATGAAACTTTGGGAGAGGGTATAAAATATCTTCAAAAAATAGTAAGAAATTTAATGGAAAAAGGCCTAGAGAAAGCTTCTGACAAAGACGTTTTCCTATTATATCAGTCTTATGGATTTCCAATAGAGATGATTGAAGAAGAATTTAAAAATAATAATATTAAGATTGATATTAAAGCCTTCGAAGCTGAGCTCAAAAAACATCAAGAGCTTTCTAGAACCTCATCGCAAGGTCTCTTCAAATCCGGGCTTGCCGATTCATCTGAAAAAACAACCAAACTCCACACCGCAACACACCTTCTCAACGAAGCTTTGAGAGTTGTTCTCAAAGATAAGAACATTAAGCAGAGAGGCTCAAACATAACTCCCGAAAGGTTAAGATTTGACTTTAACTTCTCAAGAAAACTCACAGAACAAGAAGTCAGAGAAATTGAAAAGCTAGTCAATGATAAAATTAAGCAGAGTTTAGAGATTAAAAGAAGTGAAATGAATTTAAAGGATGCTATTAAATCCGGAGCTCAAGCAGAGTTTGGAGCTAAATATCCCGAAATTGTATCAGTCTATACCATCGGCCAGAAAAATAATCCCTTCTCAAAAGAAATTTGCACGGGTCCGCATGTAAAAAACACAAACGAAATAGGCCGATTCAAGATCGTGAAGGAAGAATCTTCCGCAGCCGGAGTCAGAAGAATCAAAGCCGAAGTTTTAGACTAGACAAATCTGTAAATTATCCAGAGTCTAGGGCTGAGAAACCATTAAAAACTAATTTTCAATTTTGTCGTCGGCAAATTTTCTCTTTCGTATCTCATCAACAAATTAAAATCCAGAGCGGACGCGGGAAAGAAAAACTTTTATAAACTACACTTCACTAATTTATGTATTATGGAAGGGGGAAAAATATTCTTCAATGGTATTGACTCCTTAAAATTTGCAAGATGATCAAAGAGGAAGAGATTATAACAACTATTTCTAAAGAGCCGAAAATATGTTTTCTCAGTAACTACCCTCCAAAAGAGTGCGGAATATCAATTTTTTCTGAAAATTTGACAAATTCAATGAACAAAGCGTTTAATCCCAAATTAAGATCAAGAGTCATAGCACTCAACGACCCTGAAAGCCACCACAGATATAACAATAAAGTTGTTTTCCAAATAACGAGAAACAGTCCGGAAGATTATGTAAGAATAGCAAAAGAGATAAACGAATCTCCGGATTACAGACTGGTTTGCATCCAGCACGAATTTGGATTATTCGGAGGAGAATATGGATCAGATATTTTATACTTCTTGGACGCAATTGAGAAACCAGTAGCAGTCACTTTCCATAGTGTCCTCCCAAATCCAAACGAAAAAAGAAGAAAAATTGTCAAACAAATTTCAGCCAAAGCTTCAGCGATAATTGTTATGGCTCAAGCCGCCATAGATATTCTAAATAGAGATTATGGAATAGAAAGAAGCAAAATATATTTGATTCATCATGGAACCCCTAATGTTAAATTCGCTCCTCCTGATCAATATAAAAAAAAGATCGGCCTCGACGGAAGAACAGTAATTTTTAGCTTCGGACTTTTAAGCAGAGGAAAAGGAATAGAGTATATGATTAAGGCCCTGCCTCCTTTAGTAAAAAAATACCCAGACTTATTGTATTTCATCTCAGGAGAAACGCATCCCAACGTTAGAATGCACGAAGGGGAATCGTATAGAAATGAATTAATAGCTCTTGTAAAAGAATTAGGATTAGAATACCACGTCAAATTTCAAGACAGATACATGGCTCACAAAGAGTTGGCAGATCCTTACATTCTTGCCTGCGACATTTATGCTTTCACAAATTTAGAATTAGAACAAATAACTTCCGGAACATTAGCTTATGCTGTCTCATGCGGAAGGCCGGTAGTAGCCACTCCAGTGGCATATGCCAAAGAACTGTTGGAACAAGACAGAGGTATAGTAGTAAAGAAAACAAGAGACCCTGAAGCATTTACAGAGGCACTTGATAAATTACTTTCAGACGTTGAACTAAGAAAAAATATGTCAGAAGCAGCATACGCATTCGGGAGACAAATGATATGGCCAAATGTTGCTAGAAGACATTTAACAGTCTTCAACAGAGTTGTAAAACTTAGAGAAGAGGTCACTAAAAAATATCCTGCCGTAAAGTTGGAACACCTCAAAAGACTAACAGATAGTTTTGGATGTATACAATTTGCCAAAGGATCTTTCCCAGATAAAAGTTCTGGCTACACTGTAG
>CAYHJV010000052.1:0-6425 GCA_964357045.1 Candidatus Woesearchaeota archaeon
AGCCACTCCAGTTATGTATGCCAAAGAATTGTTGGAGCAAGACAGAGGCATAATCATAAAAAAAACAAGAGACCCAGAAGCATTTACGGAGGCGCTTGATAAATTACTTTCAGACGTTGAACTAAGAAAAAATATGTCCGAAGCAGCATACGCGTTCGGGAGGCAGATGATATGGCCAAATGTTGCCAGAAGACATTTAACAGTCTTCAATAGAGTTGTAAAACTTAGAGAAGAGGTTACTAAAAAATATCCTGCAGTAAAACTGGAACATCTCAAAAGACTCACTGATAGTTTTGGGTGTATACAATTTGCCAAAGGATCTTTCCCAGATAAAAGTTCTGGCTACACTGTAGACGATAACGCAAGAGCACTAATTACTTCAGTATTGCATAACTCACTATTCGATTCAGAAATATCGGCCTCATTATCCAGTAGATATCTTAAATTCCTAGAAACTGCTCAAAAAGAAAACGGAGATTTCATAAATATATTTCTTAGTAAAAATAAAAAATTAGATGTCCACAGCGAGGATGCATTTGGAAGGGCAATATGGGCCTTAGGATATACAGTCTACAAATCCAAAAATAAAAAACTGACGGATAAAGCTGAGGACTTATTTGATAGAGCGTTTCTAAATATTCTAAAACTAAAAAGTCCAAGGGCAAAAGCATTTGCTATTTTAGGACTATATTATCACTATGAAAGATTTGGAAGAAGAAGAGATGTGGATGTAATGAAAAAACTGGCTAATTTTTTATTAAAACTCTACAAAGATAACTCATCAGATGAATGGCAATGGTTCGAAAAAAATCTTACTTATGCTAATGCAAAATTTCCAGAAGCACTATTTTTTGCTTACAAGGCAACAAGAGATGAGAAATATTTAAAAATCGGCGAAGCAACACTACATTTTCTATCCGATATACTTTTTGTCGAAGACGAACTGCACCCAATAGGACAAAATGGGTGGTTTAATAAAAACGGCAAAAGAGCTTTCTTTGATCAGCAGCCCATAGATGCCGCATCTATGGCGAGGGCTTATCTCGCCGCTTATTCTGCAACAGAAGACAAACACTATCATGAAAAAGCTGTTCTTGCATTTAATTGGTTCCTTGGAAAAAATCACTTGAAGCAAATGCTTTATGATGAAGCAACAGGGGGTTGCTTCGACGGCTTGGGAAAACATTCTCTAAATTTAAATCAAGGCGCTGAATCAACAATTTCTTATCTAATGTCAAGATTGATGCTGGAAGAAGTCAAGAAGGATGGTTGATTAAGTGATTTTCTTAACACCAAAAGAGTACCAGTCACCAAAACCCACATCAACATAAGCGTCAGCGTAAAGTCTATTGTCTACGAAGTATGTACCAAAACCACCAACTCTAACTTCTGGAGAGGTTGGTTTGTCTAAGGCTAAAAAATAAGGATTTGAGCAATAGTGCTCAGAAGCTTTTGTCAATTTTTCAGCATTTTCCTCGCCTCCAATCAATGCGATAATTCCCGAATTTTGCGAGAATTCTAAAGAACTCTGAGATTCTGTCTTGTAGTTATAAGGCGTGAATCTTATACTTCTATCATTACTGAACAAAACTCCTTTTTCCTGATGCCTCCCAAGTTTTCCTTCAAGTACTTTTTGATTCATAGAAATTCCTCCGTCTTCCATGTTCGGATTGTCTTGAACATACATTCCTTCTGGAGTATAAAGAATTCCCGTATTTCCTGCTATCCAATGATTTTTTAGGGTTTTAATAACTTCTTTAGCACCACCATAATTCCTATTTTCTAAAGAAGCGTAAACTAGAGAAACTAATTCAGGCATTGTAGGCATTCTGAATCCTGTTCCATAATCAGCATTTCTTAAGTTTCTAAAAGTCATAGGCCCAATTCTTTGAGTTTTGTAAATAAGCCCGACATCATTTAAGTTCACAGCGTCATTCCCTCCTTCAAAAATTCGGCTTCTTTTATGAGATAAATTACTATGTTCCATTCATAAACACCCTATCACATTCTATTTATAAACTTTATGTCATAGAATTAGACTAATTCTATTTTTCAATTGTTTCCTGAATCAGCGTATTCAAGTTAAAAATAAATCAATCCTGCGAGCGAACAACTTTGCGAAGGAAGTTTTTTTATTCATAACTGAGCAGGGTTGTGAGTAAATACGAGCGCAATTCCTAATCCTCAATCTTCAAACCGCCAAAATCAAACTTAAAATCAATAACTTTATCCCCAAACTTCCATTTCAACTTGTTCTTGTTTCCAAAAAATAAAATGCTCCCACCATTTCCAGATCCGCAAATTTTTGCAGCACTGGCACCGTTATTCAATCCAGCGTCCATAATTTCTTTCGCATGAGGTGGCAAAACACTTTTATGAATTTGAATTCTATTTTTCGTTTCCTCATTCATCAATCCGGAAAACTTAAGTAAATCTTTATTTTGCAAAGCCTTTTTCATCTCCCTAGCTATTTCCCTTATTCTCAATAAGTTCTGAACGTGCTTCCCTTGTTTTATTTCGTCGATCATATTTTTATTTGCACTTGATTCAAAATGTGGAATTCCAGTATAGACCAAAACCAAATTATCTTCCAGCTCTTTAATAAAATCTTCTTTTAATTTAATAGGGGTTCTTATAACTTCATCTTTCTTAAACTCCCAAAAATTTATTCCACCATAAGCAGCAGCGTAGTGATCCTGTTTTCCACCTACAACCCCTAAAGCCTTCTCCATCTTGAAAGCATTTTCAACAAGTTCTAATTTATCTTTTGTGTTAGAAATCAAAGCCAAAAAAACAACATTCATAGCCCCGCTCGTCCCTAATCCACTAGAAGTGGGAGTATGTCCTGTGTATTCTAAGTGTGTTGTTTTGTCCGTCTTAATTATTCTACCTTCAACATACCTATTGATTCCAGCATTCAAAACAGCCCCGCCGTAAGTGTGTGTGAAGGGATAAATATCAGTCGTCCCGCCGGCAAAATCAATTCTCACAGGCGCTCTAACTTTTTTTACGATTTTCATTTTCTTTTAACTAATTATTTCACCAACAAACTTGCTCCCAAAATTCCGGGATGTTTAATTTTACTCCATTTTATGGGAGTATTCTCTTTTATTATGGCCAATCTTTTAATGTCTCTGTTAATCATATCTAAAAATTTCTTTCCAGCCTCTCTTGCACCGCCCATCAAAACAACAACCTCAGGGTCAAAAGCATCAATAACATTCGCAATCCCCTCAGCAAGATGAACAGCAATATAGTTTAAAATCTTTTTAGCCTTTTTATCCTTTCTACTGCAAAATTCTTTAATTGTCAAAACTCTGCCAAAATCTTTCATTGACATCTTTCTATAGTTCTTCCAGTGTGTTTCAAGGTCTTTCCCTTCGTCAATTATCATATGCCCCAACTCTCCAGCATTTCCTTTTCCCCTATAAAGTTTACCGTTAATAATCACTCCTCCCCCTACACCTGTTCCCAAAGTCAAAATAACAAAGTTCTTTTTTTTAACTCCGTAAGCCGCTTCAGCCAAAGCAACACACCCCGCATCGTTTTCCACCACAACTTTTTTCTTAAATTTATTCTCTAAAAATTTCTTAAGGTTAAAATTTTTCCACGGCAAATTTGGAGGATTTAAAATAACTCCATTTTTCAAGGGCCCAGGACTTCCAACACCTATTGCTTTAACGCCAGGAGTAATAACCCTACTAATTGCCTCTATTATAGCTTGGTTCAATTCATTTTTAGTCCTGGGGGTTAGAACTTTAATATAATTAGAAATTTTCTTTCCTTGCACTAAAGCAGCCCTTATATTTGTCCCGCCTATATCGACAGCAACAACTTTTTTTGAACTCATTTCTTTGACTTAGTCCTCCCATAAATATCATCCACTCTTACAATATCTCTTTCATCAAAATCTCCTGTTGAAACTTCCAAAAATCTAACTCTTTTATTTCCTGCAACAACCCTATGTAGTTTCTTTCTTGGAACTTTAACTATGTCTCCTTCTTTAACAACTCTTTTCCTATTTCCAACCACAACAAAGCCATCCTCAAGAAAGTACCATAATTCAGCTCTGTGTTTATGATACTGCAAACTTAATTCCTGTCCAGGCTTAACTTCAATAATCTTCACAGTGCATTTTTTGTTCTTTACAAATTCCTTAAAATTTCCCCAAGGTCTTACAACTTTTTTCATCTCATTAACTCCCTCAACTTTTTCCCAGGATTTTTAGTTTTTGTAATCGCAGAAGAAACCGCAACTCCCGAAGCTCCAAACTTCATAGCAATTTTAACATCCTTGTAATTTTTTATTCCAGCCCCCACCAAAAAATTTCCTTTTAATTCTTTGGAAATTTTTTTTATGAATTCTGGCTTTGCTTCAGATACAGAAACATCTCCCGCAACAAGCTCCAGAGGTTCTATAACAAGATAATTTGGCTTTAACTTTTGAACTTTCTTAGCCTCACCCAAATTAGATGCAAAAATTAAGGTCTTCAATCCAATTTTCTTGCACATTTCAACAGTTTTTTTCAAAACAATAAAAGATAATTTATGTTCTGAATGATTTAAAAAAGTTCCTTCAGCCCCATCGGTTTTAACAGATTTAGGAGTAACAAATCCTGTATTTCTTCCAGGTTCCATAGGATCAACATGCTGTGCGTAAACTTTCAATTTTGTTTTACTTGAAATTAAAAAAATATCATCAGCCTGAACACCAACAATGATATTCTTATCAACTTTTTCCAAAGCCTTAGCCATTTTCAAAGCTTCTTTTCCACTCTTATAAGTTTTAAAATTCACGACTATAATTGGATTTTTCATTTTATCCTAATAAGATTTTCACATTTTTTATTTGATGAAATACAATTAATATTATCTATAGTCGTGTCTAAAATTCTCTGGAGTGCTTCTTTGCTGTTGAATGCATTATGGGGGGTTATAATAACATTTTCAAAAGTCAACAGCATATGATTTTCAATAAGATTCTGTAAATGCTCCTTTGGAAAATTTTTTGAAAGCAATTGTCTTTCCTCTTTGATTAAAGATTCTTCTTCAAGAACATCCAATGCAGCGCCCCCTAAATGCCCTGAAGCTAGCGCCTTAACCAAAGCATCTGTATCTATATTCTGGCCCCTAGCCGTGTTAATAATGTAAGCTCCTTTCTTAACAAGTTTTATATTTTTTTTATTAATTAAATGATGAGTTTTTTCATTGTAAGGACAATGTAGTGTTATAATATCAGAATTTTCTAATAAGCTCTCCAAAGTTGCATATTTAATATCTAAACTTTTAGCTAAATTTGGATCTTTTTTAACATCAAAAGCCAGGACATTCATTTCAAATCCTTTTGCAATTCTAGCTACGTGCTGTCCAATATGTCCAAGCCCAATAATTCCTAAAGTTTTTCCTTTAATATCAAAACCTCTCAAACCTTCGAGTGAAAAATTTCCTCTTATTGTCCTCTCGTATGACTTATGGATTTTTCTGGATAAAGCTAAAATCAAAGCAAAAGTGTGCTCGGCTACAGTGTTTTCACCATAAAAAGGAACATTAGAAACTAAAACCCTTCTTTTTTTGCATTCCTGAACATCAATATGATCAAAGCCAGTGCTTCTAGTCGCTATTGCCTTCAATTTTTTAAAACTATCAAGAATTTTCTTATTAATTTTCGAATAAATAAATATCGAGATTATTTCGGCATTTCTTACTTTATCAGAAGTCAAAAGTTTTTCTCCCAATTCATCTCTAAAAAAAGTCAAATCTTGCCCTTTCAGTCTCTCCTGTAAATATTTTTCTTCCCATTCTTCAACCTCAAAAAATACGATTTTCATCTTCTACCCCAAATAACCTTTTTTATTTTCTTAGCAACTTCCAAAGGTTTTTTTGATTGCCAGACGTTTCTTCCAATAGCCAATCCGGAAAAACCAGCTTCCATATAAAGTTTAGCCTGTTTAATTAAATCCCTCTCGCTGGTTTTCATCCCACCAGCTACAACAACCTTTGCCTTTCCAGCAGATTTAACAGCCCATTTCAAATCATTTAAATTTCCATGTGGATAGATTTTTATTATATCTGCTCCAATCTCAAGCCCAACCCTGCAAGCATAAGCCATAAGCTCTGTTTCTGATTTTCCCTTAAGACTTTTTCCGCGAGGATAAATCCAGGCAATAACTGGCAAACCTTTTTTATGAGCCTCTCTTTGAATTTTCTCAAACTCCTTAAACATTTCTTTCTCATGAATGCTTCCAATGTAAATTGTGTATCCGACAGCAGCAGCCCTCAACTTCACAGCCTCTGAAACACTTGCCAATTGTGTTGAAATTGGGTCTCCCTTAACCAAACTTGTTTTTCCATTCAACTTCAAAATCAAAGGAACTTTAGCTTTCCTCAATTCATCACGATATTTCTCGGCAATTCCTTTTTGAAAAA
>CAYHJV010000053.1:0-759 GCA_964357045.1 Candidatus Woesearchaeota archaeon
TCAAAGAAAGAAGTAGAAAAAAGAAAAAAGGCACAAGAAGCCGAAAAAGTTGCTGCTAACGCAAATGTTGAAAGGAGCAATAATGAAATCAGTACAGAGGTTAGCAATTAAACTATTTAGAATAAAAAATATAAAACATGGGAAAATCAAAAGCAAAACAAGGAAAGAAACCGCATAAGAACAAGCCAACTAGTAAAAAATATTCTAAATACAAAATTGATGGCAATAAAATCACGAGGGAAAGATTCTGCCCTAGATGCGGACCTGGAATTTTCTTAATGAATGCCAAAGACAGGGTTTATTGTGGCAAGTGTCACTATTCTGAATTCATGAGCAAAAAAGTTGAAGTTAGTGAGAAGAAGTGATTTCTTCCAAAATATTTATATAGATATTCCATCTTTAATTTTTATGAATAAAAAGCAATGGCACACCTTAGGAGTTACTTTTTGGATTCTAGGACTTATTTTTATATATATGGATTTAAGTCACGGTTTTATAATTACTTCGGATCCTTGTAATTCTAATCTAAGAATTAATAACGTTTTAGATGAAAATGATATAATCTGCACAGTTAGGGGGGAGATTTATTCTCCTTTTATCTGGTTATTCGTAGCTTTAGCAATAATTTCTCATATTATGGCAAGGATTGAATAAAAAATAATTTTAAAAATATAATTGGGCAAATTAATTCTAAAGAACTAATTTAGTAAGCCCGCGTATTAATAACTCTCTTTTTGAGTCAATATGAATATAATTGCG
>CAYHJV010000053.1:769-6302 GCA_964357045.1 Candidatus Woesearchaeota archaeon
AAACTAAATGCTTAATTCCACGACTTTTTCAATAAATTGAATATAATTTTAGTTAACTTGAATATAACCCTATCAGCGATATTCTTCGCTTCAAGGTTTTTAATTCCTACGAAATTATAACCCTGGGATAGATGTTTTAGGTAGCAAAAAGTAGCCTAAAACCTCTATCCTGGGGAAAAAGAGGTGATAGAATATAGATGCAATACTACTATTTAAATGTTTCGTTCTTGTTACTCTTGCGAAATGACAGTCAGTAATTCACTTAAAGTAGTAAATAGGTATCCTATATCTTAGTGAATTAGGCACTACTAAACTATTCTTTAGGTACTACATAAGTAGTCACACATTTTATAAAACCCCTTTCTTTATATACATTATGTCAAAGGAAAATACTCTTAGAAGCGTTAAACAGGAGCAAATTCATGACCTTCTTTTTAACCGGGAAATAGGCTGGCAGGAGATTATTTACGACCTCATAAATACAGAACAGCTAGATCCGTGGGATGTCAACATTCTCATTCTAACTGAGAGATACCTTGAGAAAATCCAGCAGCTTGAAGAAGCCGATTTCTTTGTCTCAAGTAAAGTGCTTTTAGCAGCTTCTCTTCTTTTAAGAATTAAATCAGAAATTCTTTTGAATAAGTACATAAGAAGTATTGATGAGATATTATTCGGTTCTAAAGAGGAAAAGAAAGCGCACGGCTTGGAAAGAATTGAGCTTGATGAAGAAATTCCAGAGCTAGTTTCTAAAAGTCCTATTCCACGATTTAAGAGAGTTACATTGCAGGAGCTAATGGATGCTTTGAACAAAGCCGTCATAACAGAAAACAGAAGAATAAATAAAGAGATTATAAACAAAAATGCTCTCAGAGAAGTAGAAATTTCTCTGTCAAAAAGAAGATTTAGCATAAAGGACAAAATAAGGGAAGTATATCAAAAGCTTTTAACTGCTCTTAAAGAGGAGGAAAAAAAGGTTTCTTATACTAAATTTGTAGGAACAGACAAAGATGAAAGAATAATATCACTATCTCCCTTGCTCCATTTAGAAAATCAGAAGAAAGTCTGGCTTGATCAGAATGGGCATTTTGAAGAAATTTATATATGGCTTAAAGACGTTTATTTAAAACATAATCCAGATCCCTTCGCAGATTTAAGGGAAGAAATCACAGAAGAAATGAAAAATCTTGACGAAGAAGGTAAAGCAAGGTTGGAAGAAATAAACAAAGACTTTGAGAACCCCCTTGCTGAAATGTTTGATTAATATAGAAATAATTAAAAACTTTAGATACGCACAATAATTATGTTTTGTGGACATTCTTTACAGAAGAGGCTTAATGAAGAATCAACATTTCTTCATCTTGGAAACTTTTCTTCAGATTTGGTTTTAGTGATTTCTGCTTTAAAACATGGAATGAACGTTTCTGATAAATATGCTTCTTCTGTTGATAAGGCAATTCTACAAACAGATAGAATTCAGAGATACCTAGTAGATGCCGATAGTCTAATGGTTCGACCTCCAATATTAAGAGAAGGAGAGGATAAATTGGCAAATGAATATTTTTTATTCAATAAAACGTTTAACATTGGAAAAATAAGAAACAATCTATTTAGAATTAAAGAAAAACAAACTCTTGTTCCTGATGAATTAGACTTATTATCTAAATTTTACGGTACTCAATTAGATTTCTGCAGTAGAAAGATAGATGGGTTTTATCTTGACTAGGACTTATTTTCCCACCATAGCAAACTTTAAAAGCCCTTATTTTCTTTTATATTTGCATTAGATAAGGGATAGGAGACTGTTTCTTTTTCTAAGAGTAATAGTGTAAGGAGGACAATTTGAAATGAAGATTTATGTAGGAAACTTGGCTTATAGCGTTGACAATGAAAAGCTCAGCGAAATCTTTTCCCAATTCGGAGAAGTAGAAGAAGCCAATGTTATAATGGATAAGTTTTCTGGGCGATCTAAGGGATTTGGATTTGTTACTTTCGGTAGCGATGAAGCTGGTCAAAAGGCTATATCAGAACTGAACGGTAAAGATTTTGAAGGACGAGAACTCAAAGTCAGCGAAGCCAAGCCAATGGACCCAGATAGACCACGAAGACCACCTAGGAGAGATTTCGGCGGCGGAAACGGCGGCGGAAGAGGAGGCGGATTCGGTGGCGGCGGCAGAAGAAGAGAATACTAATTTTGTTGCCAACTAATATTTATTTTTTATTTTTATGTTTTGTATTTATATCTTGACTATTTCTTCTCTTATTGCTTCGTCAAGTGTCATGCGACTTAACTTTGGCAGGAAGCTTGGACCGTGCTTGTTAAATACTCTAAAGGCACCTTTATTAATAGTATCATGTGGATATTTTGAATAGTCTCTGTCTCCTAGAATTATATTTCCATACTCTGCTACTATTTCTCCAAGCACATGAGTTCCCATTTGATCCCTTCCTTCTATCGAAAATCGTCTATATCCCTCTATTATTTCTTTATTAAGTTGACAGTGAATGTAATGTCCAACTTCATGTTGGATTGTTGCAATATCAAACAGCTCTACCCCTTTATACCAAAAATTTTTTTGTGGAAAGTATAAAAAATTTTCTACGGGATAGTATGCAGGAGAGTCTCCACACTTATCAGTATATTCATCTCTACCAAAATGCCTACTAATAGTTGGCTTACGGAATTTTGATAGTTCCTCCTTACTAACCTTAAACAAAGGAATAAGTTTTTGTTTAGCTTCTTCTATCATAGGAATAAGAATTTTATTGTTTATTTGCTTTCGTTCATTGTTCATTTAAGATTCCAAATTTAGAACTATTTAAATTTAATCCAATTAATCCAAAAGACCTGATTTCCTTAATTTCTCGGCCCTTTCTTTGTAGCCGTGATCGGTAGGTTTGAAAATCCTTGATGGATTATGGGTGATTTTTACAAATTCATTAGGATTATTTGGAAAATAGTTTATTCTTGAATTAAAATCCAAAGTTTGTTCATATATCATATTGGATTTGGGATTCCCACCCTCTGGTCTTAAAACTGTAAAAAAATCACTTCCCGTTTCAGTAATTATTCCTCTGGCCTCAATATTTCCAATTACTCTAACTGGGATTATCTCCCCAACCTTTATGAGTCTGCTTTCTAAAAAGTATAACATAATAATCAGTAAAATAAAGTATTTTTAAATCCTTTCTCCTATAGATTTTCATGAAACTCGGTGTCCTTTTTAGCGGTGGGAAAGATTCAACTTATGCAGCTTGGCTTGCAAAAAAAGAAGGCCATGAAATATCATGCTTAATTTCAGTTTTTTCTGAAAATCCAGACAGTTATATGTTTCATACTCCAAATATAAATCTCGTTGAAAAACAAGCCGAGGTTATGGAGATTTCCCTGATTATTGAAAAATCTAAAGGAAAGAAAGAAATTGAATTAGATGATCTTAAAGCCGCAATCAAAACAGCTGCTAAAAAATACAAAATTGAAGGAATTGTTACGGGCGCATTGCATTCCGTTTATCAAACTTCAAGAATTCAAAAAATATGTGATGACCTCAATTTACAATGCATAAATCCTTTGTGGCATAAAGATGAGTTTGAATATCTAAATGAGTTAATAGAAGACAAATTCAAAATTATAATAACGGCCGTGGCAGCTTATCCTTTAGACAAGATCTGGCTTGGACGTGAAATCGATAGAGAATTTATTAGTGATGTTACAAAACTTCACAAAAAATATAAAATACATCCTGCCGGAGAGGGTGGCGAATTTGAAACTTTAGTATTAGATTGCCCATTATTCAAACATGGTTTAAAGGTTAAAAGTAAAAAGATCTCGGGTTCTGGAAATAGCTGGAGGATGGAGATTGATTTGTGAAGATTTGATATATTCTTAACAGTATAATAATTTTTAAAAACTCCAAATATATTGATTTATCATGCCCAAAGAAAGTAGATTAGTTAGAGAAGTTTATTTTATTTCTCCAGAGTATTCTGACAGCCATGGAAAAGTTGAGGTGAGTTATGGCAGTTGTACTGAACGTGTTTCAACTACCAGAATTCCTGATGAAAACGACATCTTTGAAGCATGGTTAAGGGAAAATACTCTACGGTTTAGAACTCTCGAGAATCACAGTCGATTTGGCGGAAGATTAATGGGGACAAATGGTGTTCTCTGTGAGATTGTTCCAATTTTATATCATGACCCAGAAAAAAGTAAATCAAAATTTATGATTCCTGGAACATATGGGGCTTATCATCAGTTAATACATGTTTCAGCAACTCCTGCGTCCAAAGAACTTCCAAAAGAACTAACTGATGTTCTTGAAGAAAAAGGATACAAAGAGTTATCTCAAAACCATAAGATAAATAATTATGGTGGTTATGATGGAGATGGTAAACGAACAAAATCTTTTGTTTCTGAATTTTTTAAGTAGTTATGGACCTGCCGGGAATTGAACCCGAGTCTCATGACTGCCAGCCATGCATAATACCGTTATACGACAGGCCCTTAATTTAGAAAATATATTAACTTTTTAAACTTTAATTTGTTTTCACGTGCATGTTCAGCAAATTATTAAATAGAGGATTGAATGCAGAGTTGGTTGCGACATTTTTATTTATAGTCGTGTCTTTTGTTTACATAGTCACTAAATTTGGATTTGAACAATTAACAGATGCTTTATTCTTGTCTATGTTTCCTGCATCAATTATGATTTTTTTGATCTTATTAATTGTAAAAGTGATTGAGAGATTCCACGATAGAAAAGTAAAATCTTATAAGTACCTTGATTGGAGAAATAGATGATTAAAATTTAGTTCGCTGAAGAATTTATTTTATTCATTAAACCAACGCTGACCCTTTTTTTAATTTTATTAGCCTCTACTGTTGCTATATATAAATCTCCAGCTAAAGCTCCAATTGATACGGTTCCACCTTTATTTATTATTGCTTCATACCCCTCACTGTTAATACTTCTCTTTTTATGACCCTCCACACTCATATCAACAATATGCCAGCATAAATCTGTATGAATTGTCTCCGGTATAGTCGGATTTGGATTTACATAAAAGTATCTATACTCTTCGCCTTTATGGAAAAATGTGTTATAAAACTTCATAAAGAAACCTAAATAAAGATGTTTTTAAATCTTTAGAATTTTAAGGTCTTCTTAATTTCCCATCAAAAAGAATTTCAATGTTTCCAATTTCACCATCAACCCATCTACAATTAACCCCTGCTTCATTAAACATCGTCATAGCTAATTCTATTGTTTTGTACCAATCTCTCTTTCCATCTTGAGAATTGTCTCGTGATTCTTTCCACCATTTTTCAGGCCAAGTGGATCCAATGACTTCCTTGATTCCAGCTTTAACGATGGATATTCCGCATTTAGAACAAGCAAACCACGGCACATACATTATTCCTCCTTTCGTAGATTTACCTATTTTGGCGGCATCAAAAATAGAAGCTGTTTCTGCGTGATCTATGAATTCATATTTTAAAGGCCTTTGAAGTCTGCTTTCATTAACCTCAACTCCT
>CAYHJV010000054.1:0-6218 GCA_964357045.1 Candidatus Woesearchaeota archaeon
TAATTATTAACTATGAGCTTGAAGAAGAGGATTTTGAAGAAATAAAGAAAACTCTTGCGTATAAAAAATTGGAAGATAAAATTACATTTGACATTGAAAATTTAAAATCGGAAATTGAATTAAATTCGGCAAAAGTGCTAGGTTGGCTTATTGCAGAAAATAGGTTAGAAATAAGAGTAGTGACTGGTGAATCGGAAAAACTGATGCATATAAAACAGGGAATAATAGAAGATGAATTTGGGAATAAAGTGGCATTTACAGGATCTGCCAATGAAACATACTCTGCCTATGAGCGAAATATTGAACAAGTCGCATTTTTTAAAAACTGGGAGGAGGGGCAAGAAGAATATGTTGATGAATTTTTAATAAGTTTTAATAATTTTTGGAATGATTACGGTCCAAATTCCCGAACATATTCATTAACCAAAGCTTTTGAGATGGGTTTAATGAAGATAAGACCAAAATCAGATTCAGAATTGAAATGGACGATTGATATGCTCTCTAAAAATCAATTGAAGAGCGATAAAAAAATTTCAATAACTCCGCGCCCATACCAGGAAGATGCAGTCAACTGTTGGATTAATAACGGGCACAGAGGCATAATTGAAATGCCTACTGGATGTGGAAAAACTAAAACTGCTTTATTTTGCTATAAAAATGTATCTAAGTTAAATCCTCTTGTGACAGTAATCTTTGCTCCGACTAGAGCTATATGCGATCAATGGTTAAAAGAGTTTAGCGATGAATCTTGTAGCATTTGTAAGATATATGACAATTCTAAATGGAAATCCGATTTAAAAAAGAAAATTATTGATTATAAATTAAAAATAAACAATAACTTAGTAATTGTAGGAACATATGCTTTGATATACGCCCCATATTTAATAGAGCAAATAAAGTCGATTAAAGATAGTGGTAAGTTTATTATTGCAGATGAGGTTCACTCCACTGGAGCTGAAAAAATTTCTGAAGGCTTGATTGAAAATTACGACTACCGATTGGGTCTGAGTGCAACACCTAAAAGATGGCTCGATGAAGAAGGCACAGATAAGATATTTGAATATTTTAATGATGTTGTTTATAATAAAATTACTTTATTTGATGCAATATATAAATTGGGTGTATTATGCGAATACGATTATCATTTAATCCATGTTAATTTAGATAATGAAGAACTCGAGAAGTATGACTCATTGTCAAGACAAATTATTCAAAAGACCGCTATGAAGAAAAAAGATAAATATAATATATCCTTGGATAAAGCAATTCAAAGACTCGCCGAAAAAAGAGCTAACATTATCAAAAACTGTAAGGCAAAGCTCCCAAAGCTTGCAGAGATAGTCCAAAAGATTAAGGAAGATAGGTCTTTAATATTCGTTTCTCCTGAACAAAGAGAGAAAGTTATCGAGTTAGTAAAGCCACTAATGAGATTTCATCAATACACTTATTCAGAGAAGACAAATATAAGATCAGAAACACTTGAAAACTTTAAAAAAGGGTTTATTAAATGTATTGTTGCTATAAAGTGCTTGAATGAGGGACTAGATGTTCCTTCCGCAAATGTGGGAGTATTAATGTCCAGCTCAGGAAATCCAAGGGAATTTATTCAAAGAAGAGGTAGGCTTCTTAGGACAGACCCACTAAAAAAATATGCAGATATTTATGATTTTTTTGTTACACCTTCTAAAGAATTCATTGAATCGTCTGAAGATTATAAGAATCAAATCTCTAAGGAATTATTGAGAATAGATGAGTTTTCTAAATCTGCAAGAAATGAGCTTGCTTTATCGAAAGAATTAAAAGCGATTAAGATTTCAATTGGAGTATGACTCAGTTAGCAAAACTGATACAGGATACGATTGGTGAGTTAGTGCCTGTTTCAGATGAGAGGGAAGCAATTTTTAGTGCAATAAAGCTCGAAGAAAAATTTGGTGAAAGCAAATCAATTAATATTTTAGACGAATATGAAAAAATTATAGAAGGTTTGATAAAATGAAATTGACTAAAATTACCATCAATGATTATCGGGGATATTATGGAAAGAATGTAATTGAATTTGAAGATAATAAGAAAAATAAGAATATTAATTTAATAATTGCCCGTAATGACACTGGAAAAACAACATTTCTCAATGCAATATATTGGTGTTTATATGGAGAAGAGCAATTTTATAGCTCAAAAAATAGCAAAAGGCAAGTATTATCAAATAAAAAGATTGAAGAGACGCCGTTAGATAGGAAAATGAAACTTTCTGTTTCATTAGTTTTTAGTGATGAAAAAGGTCCCAAATATGAGATAACTCGTGAAAGAATATTCAAAAGGGCTCCATCAGATGAAGATAATTTAAGAATAATTTCACATGGTGAAGATGTTTTTTCTGGAATGCAAATGAATTCTCGAGGAACAGGTTTTGAAAATATTGAGCACATAGAGACAGACTTCATAACCTCTAAAATTCCAAAAGGAATAAGCTCTTTCTTTTTATTGGATGGAGAGCAATTAAAAACCATTTTCTCATCAGACATTAATTATCAAATTAAAGATTCTATTGAAAGAGTGGCAAACATTGGGGCAATAAATGGAATGATTTCTAACCTAAAAGAGTTAGATTCAAAGTATTCCAGAATGAAGTCTGGTATGGATCCTAATTTTGGTGCAACTCAGAAAACCGTTGATGAGTATGATAAAAGAATTACAACAAATGAGAAACTACATGAAAAGGCTTTGTTGGAAAAACAAAAGATAAAAAAACAAATACAGGAGCTAACTGATTTTCTAGAAAACCATAATGAAGCAGTTATTAGAGAATTTGGTTCTATGGAGAAAAAATTAAGAGAAGAAAATCAAAGAATTGCCGAAGATAGAGTTGTTGAAGAAGGCGAATTAAATAGTTTAGTAGTTAAGTCCTACATCCTTAAAAATTCAAAAGAAGCTCTTAACACAACGCTGAGTAAATTTGAAGAGATTGCAAAAAGTGATGATTTTCCTCCTGCGGTTGATCCTGCTCACGTTTTACAACTCTTAAAAAGGAAAGAATGTATATGTGGGGTTAAAATTATCAAGGATTCAGAGGCTGAAAAAAGATTGAAAAAATTATCAGGTACACAAAGTTATAAAGAGTACGTTAGAATTATTTCTGAAGGAGATTCAAGGCTTCCAGAAATGATTCAATCTTTTAAAGACAGTCTATTTTTAATTGCGAAACTACGTAAAAAGATATCAGATTATGATATTAAATTGGGAAAAAATGAAAAAGATATCCTTGAAATAAGCCAAAAACTTAAAGATTCTAATATGGGAGAAATCAGGGAAAAAGCTGAACAGAAGGACATGCTGGATCGAGCAAGATATAAAAACGACAGAGAAATTATTGGTCTTGAGAAAGATATTGAAGACTTGAAAGTTGCTAAAAAAGATTTGGATATTATACTAACTAATATAAAAATAAAAACAATGAAAGACCAGCTGATTCTTAAAAAGTCTGAAAAGTGCAAAGAGTTAGCAAACTATGCTAAGAGCATTAAAGATTCAATAATGAAGACAATCAAAGATAAAATTCAAGACACCACAGCAAGAAATTTTAAAGAATTACATTGGAAAGCTGAAGATTATGAAGATGTCAAGATTAATGATGATTTCTCTTTATCGATTAAGGATAAATATGGTGGACAAATAATTAATGAGTTGTCGCAGGGAGCAGCCCTTTGCTTCGGGTTGGCATTTATGACTGCTTTGCGAAATTATTCTGGATATGACGTTCCAATAATAATTGATTCTCCAGTTGGAAAAATTGATGAAGGTAATAGAGAGAGAATTGCAAAAAATATACCTAATCAACTTAAGGACCAGCAAATTATCTTCTTAGTTACCAGCTCTGAATATACATCTGTTTTTAAGGAATTCCTTGAAGATAAAATATCAACAAAAGTTAATCTATCATATAATAAAAAAACGGGAGAAATTGATATCACTTAAAATGGCAGCCATTGATGAATTTATAAGCAAAATAAATTATTTTAATATAGACAAAAATAAGAGAGAAATCTATATAAAAATAAAGAAATCTGTTATCTTCAAGGAAATGGGTAATCCAGAGATTTTCTTGCTAAGCTTGGTTTTAGGCATGAAACATGGAAAAAGAAAGAAGATTTTGAATAGTTCTACTCTTTTTAGAATAAATGAGCTGGGAAACAATGTTTGGATAGCACTTTCCATAGGATATTCTGAGTTGAAGGAGATAAACATATTTGAAACCAAAGAAGGTGCAAGAATGGCTTTTAAGGTTTGTGAGGAGTATGCAAATTCAGGAATTGATATTTTAAATGATCTCATGAAAAAACCTTCCGAATTTATAATCAATTTAGTGGAAGAGCTGTTAGAGAATTAATTATATTGCTTTTTAATAACTTTAGCAATCCTTCTTGCAAATTCAGGCGGGACGGCATTGGCTATTTGTTGAGATACAGACCCTAAACCTCCACAAAATTCAAAACTCATTGGAAAAGTATGAAGGGTGGCTTTTTCACGATTTGTTAAAAATCTGTTTTCTTCTGGATGAACAATATAATTGTTTGTAATTGTAATAGATGGCTCATCATTTTTTATTCTTCTTAGATAACTGCCATATCTTTTAACAACAACTAATTTTCCATTTCTAACTTTCTTCACCTTTAATGTTTCTGGAAGATTATTATAATATCCTCCTTGGGGTATGTGTTTTATTCTATTAATTACGTCTGGTCCACTCAGAGTAATTTCGTTGTTTTTAAGATTCATATATTTATTTAGTTTACTTAAAAAATTTCCAGAAGTTGCGATTCCATTCGATTCTTTAGGGAATTTCAATGTTATATTCTTATTAGTTGCTAAAAATATTACTCTTCTTCTTTTTTGAGGTACACCAAACTTCTCAGTATGGAAGACTTTGTATGTGATATTATACCCTAATTTTTTAAATGAGTCAGAAATCAAATCTTTAAACATATTATTATTCATGTCCTTTCTAACTAGCAAGTCCGCTACGTTTTCCATAACTACAAAGTCTGGTCTAAGAAAATCAATCATTCTCAAGTATTCTCTAAATAACTGATTCCTTTCGTCATCTTTTCTTAAATTATTATTATTTAATCTAGTGAAACATTGACATGGCGGACCACCTATAACTACATGTATTTTTTCTACATTTTTTCTTTTAAGAACATCCAATAGTTTAGATTTGTCAATCTTTTTAATATCCTCAAGAATAAACTCGGTATTCTTGAAATTGTGTTTATATGTATTTGCAGCTTGATCCCAAAAATCATTAGCTAAAATTATGTTGAAACCTGCTCTTTCAAATCCAAGATCAAAACCTCCGCACCCTGAAAAAAATGAGGCCACGTTTAAAGTTTTACTAAAATCACCCTTTCCATTTTTCATAAGCTATTAACACAATACTCGTTTAAATACACTCCTATTTAATTTTTTATTTTAAATTCCACGTGGATTAAAAATCTTCTTCAGAAGCCATTTCTTCTTCAATACATTTACATCTTCATAAAAACTAACTATAAATATAGAATTAGAATTTGTGATGAATTTCTTACTTAGGTCTTCAAATTGCATATCATTTTTTATTACATAGTATTTTGCTCTTTTCTTAAAATTCTTGCTGTGTAATATTCCTTCATAAATACAGTGCTCTAAATTAGTGCCAAACGCTTGTCCAATTTCTATGAGACTTCGCTCTCTTGCCTCTTTCAGAGTAATTTTCTTTAATTTCATATTAATATTAAAAATAGATTATTTATAAATAATCCTTACTTTTATCCAAATAACCCTTTGCCTTTAAATCATTGATTATTGCCGAGCGAACTGCATCGGATTCTGAATAACGAGCATATTCCTTATGTTTATCATTAGCTTTCTTTTGCAGAGCTATCCATACTGCCTCTGGCAAGCGTATCGTAACTGTTTTCATTAACTTATTTTTATCTTTCATAGCTGAGGAATTACAATATAACTGTATTTAAATGTTTTTATGTGAAACATTATAATCTTTAGAAACATTTATATAGGAGTTCGGTTAATCAATAACACCTCATGGAGAAAGAAGACCGAGAGGTGATACAAAAGAACTTGGTTTTCATCAATCATAAACAGGGTAATCTAAAAGTTACTGGAAAACTAACTTATAATAATGGCGACGGTATGTATACAAACTTACGCCTGAAAAAAGA
>CAYHJV010000055.1:0-6175 GCA_964357045.1 Candidatus Woesearchaeota archaeon
TTATTACCGGAGCAGAATACGGTCGTTGCAAAAGACAAGGGTGGATGTCATCTTTCATTCTGTCATGTAAAGATCATAAAAAAAACGAGTTTCTAGAAGTTGGAAAAATGTCCACAGGTATAAAAGAAAAAGAACAAGAAAATTCTGACGGAGAAAACGCTATTTCCTACGCCCATATAACAAAACTTCTAACCCCCTTAATTACAAAAGATGTTGGGAGAAATGTTGAAGTAAAGCCCAAAATTGTAGTTGCAGTTACATATCAAGAAATCCAGCGTTCCCCCACATACAAATCAGGTTTTGCGTTGAGGTTTCCCAGATTCACAGCCCTCCGCCATGATAAACATCTATCAGAAATAGCCACTCTGGAAGAAATAGAAAAAGCGTTCGAAAAGCAAAAACGAAATTGGCAGTATGGTTGATGAAATGAGAAAAAATATAGAATTTTGGGAGACTCTACTAGAAAATACTCCTGATGCTTATAAAAAATGGTTTAATGAAGAAAGAAAATATTTAAACAAACACATAACAAAAGACGCCAAAGTTTTAGAGGTTGGATGTGGTGAAGGAAGAAGTTTTGGATATATAAAAGATTTAACTAAAATATCTGCACTTGCAGGAATAAAATATGAATTCTAAAAGATTTGGGGGCAAGGCTGGAAAAGATTATGATTATTTTTCTATAGCCTGTCCCCATTATCAAGAATTAGAAAATAAGATTGCAGAAATAATTAGTGGGAACACTAAAGAAACTAATTTAAAAGTTTTAGAAATTGGTACTGGTAACGGATCTACAACTAAAGTTATAAAAAAGGTTTTACCAGATTCATCTATTGATACTATAGACAATGAAAAAATAATGATTGAGCAAGCAAAGAATAAGCTCAAGGAAAAAGATAAAATTAATTTTATTTTATCTGATGCTCTAAAATTTCTAAAAAAAACAAAAGATAACTCTTATGATTTATTTGTTTCTGCATTTACCATCCATAATTTTGAAAAAAATTACAGAAGAAAAGTTCTCAAAGAGTTATATAGAGTTATAAGTCCTAAAGGATTATTTCTAAATGCAGACAAATATGCCTTAGATAACAAAGAAATACATGATGAAGCCTTAAATTGGCAATTAAATCAATTTAAAGAAAAATTTTCTGATATTAGTAGGCAAGATTTAATAGAAGACTGGACTAAACACTATCTTGAAGACGAAAAAACAGCGGTAATAATGGGAGAAAGAAAATCTATTAACGATATGGAAAAAATTGGATTTAAGGAAATCAAAATTGTTTTTAGAAAAAAAATGGAGGCTATAGTTGTTGCTAGAAAATAATTGGATTTCTCAATTTTTAATAGGGTACCTAAATCCATCAAAAACTATTTATACTTTAGAATTTTCTTAAAGAAATGTTAATAATCCGTGAGATATTCACAGCAAAGCCAGGAATGGCATCAAAACTTGCAAAGTTATGCAAGAAAATGATGAAGAATTATTTAGGAGTAAGAATCATGACAGATATGACTGGTCCATACAATACTGTTGTTATAGAGTTTGAGACTGATAGTCTTGCAGAATGGGAGAAAGAAATGAATGACATGAAGGCTGGAAAACCTGACCCAAAAGCAAATCCTGAAGTAACAGAAGAAGAAATGTCAAAGTACACTGAAATGTATTTGACTGGAAGGAGAGAAATCTGGCAGGTTTTGAAATGAATAATGGAATCATTTACAATTTCCGGAAAAATGTTTAAGTTCCCTGGCAAAGGTGGATGGCATTTCGTCAAGGTAAAAAAAGATATTTCTAAAAAATTAAAAAATATAAAGAAATTTGGTTTTGGTTCTGTGAAAGTTAAGGCCAGAGTTGGTAAAACATCATGGGAAACTTCACTTTTTCCAGAAAAGAAAAACGGCCCTTATATGATCTCCATTAAAGCTGATGTAAGAAAAAAAGAAAAAATCAAATCAGGGAAAAATGTAAGAGTTCATATTAGTTTAACATAATAAAAAATAAACAAATTACTTAAAAATAATTGCATCTTTCTCTGCTCCAACAGAGATTGCAACAGTTTCTCCTCCTGTAAAATTCTCAAAATCTCTAATAGCTGTTTGCAAACTAGAAGGAAGTTCGTCATATTTTCTAACAGAACTAATATCTCTATATCCCTTATAGGTTATAAACGTTGGAATAACTTTCTTCAAAAATTCTCCATCTTTAGAAAAATCTTCAACAATTGAGTCTCCATTCTTGTAATTATGGCCCAATTTAAATTTCTCTATTCCAGAAATTGAATCTGGTTTTGTAAGGACCATTAAAGGGCCATTTATATTGATTGCATACCTTGCTGAAATTAGATCTGTCCAACCAGTTCTTCTAGGCCTTCCAGTTGTTGCGCCATATTCTTTTGCTGCAAGCCTGATTCCAACGCCCTGAGTGAATGAATCATTTGAATTCATCAACTCTATTATTTTCGGATCATGATGATTGTATTTTATACACCCATTTTCTTTTGTAAAAGAAACCCCATATTTTTCCAACTCAAATAAAATATCATGTTCAGTACCAGCAGCACAATATTCCTCAGAACTCCTACCTCCAAGTTCTGTCGGGAATGGTCCGGCTCCAACTCTTGTCATAAAGGGAAATTTAAAAACCCCTAAAGGCAAATCAACAACTCTTGCAGAAATCCCAACTCCGCTACAAGTGCCATTTAAAGAACAATCAGAAGAAGTAACATAAGGATAAGTCCCATGCTCCACACTAAGCAACAATCCCTGAGCGCCTTCCAACAATATTTTCTTTCCCTGTCTAAGAGATTTGTGCATTTCTGAAACAGTATCTCTCACAAAAGGTTTTATTCTTGATATATAAGGATCTAATTCATCAATTATTTCCTCAACGTTTATTTTTTGTCGAGAATAAAATTCAGAATCCCTTAAAATTTTTTTTGTAAGTTTGTCTTTATTAAATAAATCTTCCATAAAAATACCTCTTCTTGCAATTTTATCAGTATAACAAGGCCCTATACCTCTACCAGTAGAACCAATGCCCCCATCTTTTTGTGATTGATTTTTTGCTTTGTCCATTTCTATATGATAAGGCATAATTAAACTAGCATCTTTACTAATCATGAGATTATTATAAGACAATTTTTCATGATCTAATTCGTCTATCTCAGTACAAAGTGCTTGTAGGTCTATAACCATCCCATTTCCTAAAATAGTTTTCTTTCCTTGAGAATCTTTTAAAATACCTGTTGGGAGAAGGTGAAATATTTTTTCTCTTCCGTTCAATATCACTGTATGCCCAGCATTATTCCCGCCAGTGCCTCTTGCAATAACATCTACATTCTCGGATAAATAATCCACAATTTTACCTTTTCCAGTGTCCCCCCACTGGTTACAAACAACTGCAATAACTTTAGAGTCTCTCACCAACTTTTCTATGTTCATTTTAAATTTATTTAGAGTAATTTGGAGCGTCTTTAGTAATTTTGATATCGTGTGGATGAGATTCTAAATATCCTGCGCCTGTTATTCTAATGAAATCTCCTTTGTCTCTTAACTCTTCTATTGATGCAGCTCCAACATAACCCATTCCACTTCTAAGACCTCCAACATACTGTGTAATTATTTCTTCAAGCTTTCCTTTGTATGGAACAAGTCCTTCAATACCTTCTGGAACAAGTTTACTTTTTCCTGACTCATCTTGCAGATACCTTTCTCTAGAAGCTGCACTATCTTTCATGGCGCCAATAGAACCCATTCCCCTATAACTTTTCCACTTTCTTCCTTCAAAAAATACAACCTCGCCAGGAGCTTCTTCTGTACCAGCCAGCATACTTCCCATCATAACAGAGTGAGCACCGGCAGAAATGGCTATAGGAATATCGCCAGAATATCTTAAACCCCCATCAGCATTGACTGGCACTTCACTATTAATAATTCGAGCACATTCATAAACTGCTGAAACTTGGGGCATGCCAATTCCCGAAACAACTCTTGTAGTACAAATAGAACCAGGCCCTTGTCCTATTTTTATTCCATCTGCCCCGGCATCAACTAATCTTTTAGCAGATTCTCCAGAAGAAATATTCCCAACGACAACATCCACATCATAATCTTGTTTTATTTCTTTCAAAGTTCCTATAACTGTACTAGTATCTGCATGAGCAGTATCAATAACTATAACATCAACATTTTCATTAACCAAAGCCTCTACTCTTCTCAAAGCTTCTTTTCCAACACCAACAGCAGCCCCAACTCTTAACTGTCCTTTACCATCTACATTATACATCTCCGCGCTACCTGTTTTAATTCTTTTAACATCACTATAAACATAAATTCCTTTTATTTCGCCATTATCAGATAAAAGAGGTAGAAGTTTTTTCTTTTCTCTCTTCATAATTTCATAAGCCTTGTTAATTGTTGTTCCTTCTTTCTCAGTCAACAATTCAGTAGACATTATATCTTTTATAAGCAAAGAAGAATTATCACAAAATCCAAAATCATTTCCAGTAACTATTCCAACTAACTTCCCATCATTGTTAAGAACAGGAAAACTGTAAAATTGATAGCCTTTAGATTCTCTTTTGTTAAGAACTTCCAAAACACTGTCATTCTCAGAAACACAAATAGGTTTATCTATTATTCCATTAAGATAATATTTGACTTTTCCAACTTGAAATGCTTGTGAATCTAAATCAAGATTTCTATGAATAATTCCGAGCCCTCCATTTTTAGCCATTTCTATAGCCATTACATAATCTGTAACAGTATCCATGGCCGCGCTTACGATGGGAATCTTTAAGTAAATATTTCTAGAAAATTTTGATGAGATTTTGACTTCTGCTGGGGGAACACTTGAATTTCCTGTTTTTAACCTAACATCGTCAAAAGTTAAAGCAAACCCGTCTTCAGCAGCTTTTTCAAGAGCAAGTTTTTCCTTCATTCCATAAATAGATAAAAATGAGTTTATAATTATTATTGTAGTAAAATGGATTAAACATTAAGTTTAAAAATACTCATTCTAAACAAAATTCATGGTAGATGATTTTACAAAAAATCTTATAATTTATGATTATAAAAGATTGACTTTTGCAGGAATAACCGGAGAAATGAAAGAAAGTTTATCAAACACAGGCATTTTAATTAAAAATAATTATTCCGATTTAGAAGTATCTCCAATTCAACTTCAACCAAAAAGAGATTTTTTAGCACTTTTTGGATTTAATCCTGTTCTAGATATTACTATTGACCAATACAGCCCACTTGAAAGTTCTATTGTAGGTTATGCTTTAGACAAAGATAAATTATTTAAAAAAATTGGGAAAATATCAGATTTAATTGGATTTAAGTATCATAAAAAACAAAATCCAGAAGTAGCCCAAACATGGAAAGACGAATTTGAAATTGAAAAAAACACTTACTACTCCTGTGAAACAATTGCTAATACAATAAAACAGCCCTTAGAAAAAATATTTGGGTGGGTTAGGTATAGTAATTTCCTTATACAATATATGGGTAAAAGTGAAAAAGCAGCTAAAAAAGAAGCAGATCAGAAGTTCGAAATTGTAATACCGAACGCTTAAACCTCTCCCCTCCTAAAACACCCAACCATATGATCATTAACCATGCCAGCTGCCTGCATAAATGCATAGCATATTGTTGAACCAACAAACTTTAATCCTCTTTCTTTTAATTCCTTAGACATTGCATCACTCTCTGGAGAAGTTGACTTGTAGTCCTTCATTGTTCTAATCTTATTTTTTATTGGTTTATAATTAACAAATTTCCATATAAATTTATCAAAACTCCCATACTCTTTTTGAATTTCTAAAAATTTCTGGGCATTTGTTATCGCTGATTTAATTTTCAATTCATTTCTTATAATTCCCGTGTCATTTTTCAATCTCTGAACATCTTTCTCATTAAACTTAGCAACTTTCTTTATATCAAACCCCAAAAAAGCTTTCTCGAAACCTTTCCTTTTATTAAGAACAATTTTCCAGCTCAACCCAGCCTGAAAAGAATCCAACACAAAGAATTCAAATAATTTTCTATCATCATGAAGGGGAACACCCCATTCCTTGTCATGATATTCAATCATGATTTGGTTTTCGCCGTGCCACTCGCATCTTTTCATGATTTAAAATTATTTATAATTGATGGAGTAAACTCC
>CAYHJV010000056.1:0-6145 GCA_964357045.1 Candidatus Woesearchaeota archaeon
AATTATTACTGGAAGGACTGCTTTCAGCATTTCAGTATTTGGTCTCTTTTTTGGAGATATAATGATATGTCTATTCGCCGGCTTATAAAGATTTATTTTTTTGCCTTTCTTGCTCCAAAAGAAGTTTTTTGTTTTTTCAACTAGACCAACTTCAATTAATTTTTTTAGATTGTATTCAACAGTATTAATAGGCATTCCTAACTCTTTTGCGATGTCCTCTTCCGACTTTTCTTTATTTTCTGCAAGATAATCTAGAATTTTTTTGCATGTTGCACTCTTCAAAATCTCTGCAACTTTCTTTGATCTCACGTCGTCAAGATTCATCATAATGAATTTATCGTCTGTCATGTTACTTCATTCAAGAAAAACTTATTTATAAATGCGGCGAAGACTTCAATGGGGATTGAAGTTATTGGGGGTTGAGAATAGAAATCTATTTATTAGTTAAATATTCTAAACCTTTTATTATACCAGTAGTAATGCCTGCAAGTAAAACCATATTATATGCCAATAAAAAGAAAGTTTTCCCTACAACTTTAGGAGTTTGTCCGTCTTCATTTCTATCCATATACATAAAAGCCCCTCCTGGAAAAAAATCGTATTTATCTATTTTCTCTGGATTTTTACTAGTTCTTTCAAAGTAATTATTTATAGCTTTCATATGCGACTATAACTTATTTCCATTTAATTCATTTCCCCTTCTTAAAAAAACCAAACTTATGCAGCTTTGGATCGCGGTAGGCATGTTTATCAAAAGCATATCTTAAATCTTCAACGGTGTAAAAGGCCTGCTTATCAAAGTTGTGAATTATATTAACAAACTCTTTCAATTGTTTTCTGTCTATTATTGAGAAGATTACTTTAACCTCGCCACTAGGACCTTCGCCTGAAAGAATAGTAAGCTTGTAATTTTCTTTTTTTAAAGATTTAATTAATTTATCAGGATTTTTATGGGTGAAAACTCTCGCATTAACTTTCTCAACAGCGAATTTTTCTTCTATTCTCATACCTGCATAAGTTCCCATTGCGAAACCACCGGCGTATGCTATGAATGTAATAGGGTTTGATAAATTATCAAAGATCTGCCTTATTACCAATATCCAGACCAGCACTTCGAAAAAGCCCAATATAGGGGTCCAAAATTTATACCCTCTGGATATAAACACGATTCTCACGGTGCCCATACTTACATCTACAACTCTTGCTAGGAAAATGAATAATGGCAGAATTAAGTAAGTATACCACGGAGAACTCAAAAACACCTCAAACATATTTTAGATTATGCAATGAAGTTTAAAAGAGTTTTGATGAGAGAAAATTTATCTTTTTTCCTAACAAAAAGTGGTAACGAAAGTTTAAATACATCTTGTCTTTGATTAACAAGGAATATACAAGTTGTGGGGATTAAGAGATAGGGAACATACAACATATTGTGTGTCGAGGATTATTATGGAATGTCCATATTGTTCGAATACAACATCTAGAGTAGTTGATAAGAGGAAGTCCCCTGAAGGTGTTAGAAGAAGGCGGGAATGCCTTAAATGCGAGAAAAGGTTCACAACGTATGAGAAAGTAAGCAAGGGTGAGTTTTATGTTATTAAAAAAAGTGGAAGCCGTGAGAAATTCAACAGAGAAAAACTCGAATCTGGAATTTACAGGGCCTTTGAGAAACGTCCTGTATCAAAGGAAAACATTGACAAGATGATATCTGAAATTGAAGAACAACTGAGGAAAAAAGGGAAAAAAGAAATCAAGAGTTCAACAATAGGCGAGCTAGTTATGAAAAAAATGAACAAAGTTGACCATGTTGCCTACATAAGATTCGCGTCCGTTTACAGAGATTTCCAAGATGTTCAGGATTTCAGAAAAGTATTAAAACAAGTTTGAATCAATTTGATAGATATATTATAAAACATACAAAAATAAAAAGGATGTTGAGGTATAAAAGATAAATAAATCCGCCCAAGCGTGGCCGGATTAAAGAGGTTAAGTAAAAATATAAAAGATGCTACCGGAATTAAGACAACTTACAAAAATCAATTTAACAGAAAATCAAATTAAGGTTATAAAAGATAAATATCTTAAGGATTCTCCAACTATTGAGCATTGGATTAGAACGATTTGCCACAACATTGCTTTATCAGACATACTTCATTCTCCTTTAACAAGCGAAGATGAAATTTTTGCAGGAATTAATTACAAAAAGCTTTCTTACAAATCAAATGGACAGAATGCCCATTACTATCTTCTTCATCACGGACTTAGCGACCATAATGAAATCCATGATAATTTCAAGAGATTTTTAAAAAACCTAGAAGAAATAAACACAAAAAACCCGCAGATAATTGCTCAATCAGAAGAAAAATTTTATGATTTACTTTCAAACTTTGAGTTCCTTCCTAACTCTCCAACTCTAATGAACGCTGGCAGAGAATTGCAACAACTGAGTGCATGTTATGTTCTGCCTGTAGGGGATTCCATAGAAGACATTTACACTTCTGTAAAGAACATGGCTTTAATTCATAAAAGCGGCGGTGGAACGGGATTCTCATTTTCAAGGTTAAGACCTTCAGGAGATAATGTAAAATCAACAAAGGGAATTTCATCCGGCCCAATTTCATTCATGCAAATTTTTGATAAATCAACAGAAGTTGTGAAGCAAGGTGGGACAAGAAGAGGAGCAAATATGGGAATTCTTCATTATACCCACCCAAACATATTCGATTTTATTGACATGAAAAAAACTCCGGGAGTTATGGAGAACTTTAATGTCTCGGTTACAATAGATGAGAGATTTATAAAAGCCGTGAGAAATAATGAAAACTATGATTTGGTAAGCCCGAGAGACGGCAAACCAGTTAGAAGTGTTAATGCCAGAGAGGTATGGGATAAATTAGTAAGAGGGGCTTGGGAAACGGGAGATCCTGGAATAATAATGATTGACAGAATAAACAAAACCGGAAGCAATGCAACTCCGCATTTAGGGCAGATTGAATCAACAAACCCTTGCGGCGAGCAGCCTCTGCTTCCTTACGAGCCATGCAACTTGGGTTCCATAAATCTTTCAAAGTTTGTGATGGAAGATGGAAGCGATTTTGATTATGAAAGATTAAGAGAATGTGTTTTCACTTGCACTCATTTTTTAGATAATGTTATTGACATAAACAAATACCCAATTCCTGAAATAGAGGACATGGCGAAAAAAACTAGGAGGATTGGATTGGGAATTATGGGCTGGGCTGAATCTTTGGTTATGCTTGGAATTCCTTACAACTCTGCAGAGGGTCTTGCAAAAGCTGAAGAGCTTATGAAATTCATTAATATCTCGTGTCTAATGGCTTCAGAAAAATTGGCTGATAAAAGAGGGGTTTTTCCTGGGTGGCAGGGTTCTATTTATGACAAGAATAGTATGTTTTTCAGAGGACAGGAGTTTTTCCCAAGACATTCAGCCAGGACAACAATAGCTCCTACCGGAACAATTGGAATAGCGGCGGGGCTTCAAGGAGCTGGAATTGAGCCGTTCTTCGCAATGGTTTATGTCAGATACAATGCCCGAGGCATAGAAGCTCTGAAAAAAGGAGAAGTTCCTTCAGAGGATTCCTTTTTCTTTGAGGTGAACCCTTTATTCGAAAAAATCGCCTCCCAAAATAATTATTTTGGATTGAAGAAAGAAAATCTTTATAATAAAATTGATAAGAATCACAAATCACTCATTGGGATTTCCGAAATCCCTGAAAAGATACAGAAATTATTTTTAACTTCTCACGACTTGAGTCCTAGAGACCACATTTTAATTCAGTGTGCTTTCCAAAAATATACTGACAATGCTGTTTCAAAAACTGTGAACATGAGAAATGAATCAACAGTAAAAGATGTTGAAGAGGTTTACATGCTTGCCTATGAGAATGGAGCAAAAGGGGTTACTGTTTACAGAGATGGCTGCAAAGCATTTCAAGTTTTGAACATAAGCGACGCAGAAAGTAAAAAAGAAAAAATGGAAATAAAAAAGAAAGTTCGTTCTCAAGAGGAAAAGGCAGATTATTATTTGATAAACACAGGGCAGGGACCTATGCACATCCACATCAACTACAATGAAGATGGACCGACGAGAATTTTTTCTAATTTATCTCCGGCTGGAACAGATATTTCCGGATTGACAACAGCCTTGGCCATAGTTATATCAAAATATCTCGAGATGGGTGGAGATCCTGTGAGAATTTTAAAGCATTTGAATTCAATAAAATCAGAGAGACCAGTGGGAATTGGGAAAAACAGAATTGATTCTGTTGCCCACGGAATTTCTATTGCATTGAGAAATCATCTTGTAAAAACAGGAAAAATAAAAGCTATTGATTCTTCCGGTGAAAATGGAAATAATGGTAATGGAAATGGCAGAGGAATTATAGAAATCTCAGATCCAAACGTAGTTCTTCATTGTTCTAAATGCTTCAGTTCAAACGTGGGTATGATTTCAGGCTGCAGTGAGCCAACGTGTTTTGACTGTGGTTATAGTAAGTGTAGTTGATGATTTAAAGGTTAATTAAGAAAAGTATTTATATCAAATTCTTTTTTATGAGATATGGCATTGGATAATGAGCAAGTAAAGAAAATTAAGAGTTTATTAAAGTCTAAGTTAAATGATAAGCTATCAAATTATGCAAGAGAAACGACATCAATGCCTTTTTTGGTAAAGCTTATGCAGGATTCTGAAAAAGTGGCGGCTTATTCATTTATACACTCATTAGCAACAACCTTAGGAATGTCTATTTATGAGAAAATTTCTGAGATTGTTGCATCAAAACAATATGATAAAGTTAGAGTAGGCTATGATGTAGAAGGAGAGATTACAAAAGAGGAAAACTCTGCTATTTCTCAGATTCTACAAGAAATAAAAAATGGGAAAAGAACTACTAATAAAGAACAAGAGATTAAAGAAATATTAAAATGCGATGGTAAAGAGGGTAGAAAAATAAAAGTAAGAGCAGATTTGTTCTTGAAAAAGGGGAATGATGAGTTTTATATTGAAATAAAAACAGCCAAACCAAATATTGATGTTTTTGTTAAGTCCAAACAAAAATTATTGGAGTGGGTAGCACTCAGAAAAAAGAAAGTGAATACAATATTGGCAATCCCTTACAATCCCTACCACCCAGAACCTTATAGCAGATTTACGATGCAGGGTTTTCTGGATGAAGAAAAGGAACTTTATGTTGCCGAAAAATTCTGGAAATTATTGGGTGGTGAAGGAACATATAAAGAAATTCTTAATATTTTTGATGAAGTAGGAAAAGAGTTCAAAGAGAAAATTCAAAAAAAGATTAAGGAAGTTGCAGAAGAAAAACTAGAAATTTAATTTTTATTTTATGTTTTCTTCTTTTGATTTTCAGCCCATTCATTATTAGCTTTTTTAATAGTGATATACTCTTCAGGTCTCTCTTTTTTGAATTCTTCTAAGGTAAACTGAGGTATTCCAAGATACTTCATTACTTCATGACCAAAAGAAGTCCAATGATAAGCATGCTCTTCTGGCGATCGTTCTCTCCCTGTTTCAAATTTTAAAATGTCTAAATCTAAAAGCCTTAAAATCGATTGTTTTTCCAGAAGATTGTTCATAGATAATGTGTTAAAATGATTGTAGCCGTTAGGCCTTCTTCCAACCTGAATCATAAATCTTAAACAAACATCATCAATTGATTCAGCAATAGCTTTAACGCGTTTACTTTTATACCATTCGTAAGAATCTAATGTTTTCTTTAAGAGATTTGTCAACCATTCTTTAGTAAATTTATTATAAGGTGGAGAATTAATAGTCATCCCATTAATATCAAAATCAATATTATCATCAATTTTTTCTTCCCTAATCATTACGATTGCTTCCGGTTCTCTCATTGCATGGGAAATGCCTGCTTCATATAGGACATTCCCATTTACATGACTTATCCCATCAAAAGAAGATTTGGGATCATTTGAAAGGTCAATAAGGATTAATTTGGAATTAGCAATACCATCTAAAATTTTTGATTTTATTTCATTAGGTTTTATGTCCTCTTTCACTCTTACGGCATCTAAACCAATTCCTTTAGCAGCAGGTTTAAAAATTTTTTCAAATCTATCATCACAATTATTATGAAAAGACATACATACA
>CAYHJV010000057.1:0-6140 GCA_964357045.1 Candidatus Woesearchaeota archaeon
TCATTTACTTGTATAACTTGATATCTTACTCCAGGAATATCTCCTTTTGAACGGCCCTGTTTCCCACCTATTCTTTGAATCATAACTTCGTCGTGCTCGTCAAGAAACCTTTGGGCTAAATTTCCTGGAATAAAAGCAGTTACTGTTTTTCCATTTTTTTTCAACTGAACTTTGCAACATTTTCTCATCGCGGAGTTCGGCTGTTTCGCTTCTTTTTGGACCTTAGCAAGAACAATTCCCTTTGCCTGATTTGCTCCTTCTAAAGGATCTGATTTAGCATAAAGACCAAGAGTCCTAACTTTGTAATGTCTGTCGGACCATCTTAATTTCTTTCTATTTTTCTGCAACTTCTTTGCTGATTTTAATCCCATGTTATTGCTTAATAGTTAATTGAAGATTTGGTTTAAAAAGTTGTTGGTTAGAATTTTTTATAATTTTTAGTTAAAATCCATGCCCAGAAGTTTAAAGAGATAGCTAATGTTGTTACTATAATAAAAAGTGCTTGTGATTTTAAAGATATATATATAAAAAATCCTAGGATACTTGTTATTACGTCAACAATTTTATTTGCAGCTGTTTCAGGTGGTTCAATAATCTCCCAAATAAGAAGTATTGCCAAGGTGATTAAAAACCCTAAGTAAAAACTAAATCCAAGTAAAATAGATATCCCTGCAAGAAACATTCCGTCAATTATGTGAATAACCGTCCACCAATCTAGGAGCTTGCCCTCTTTCCACATACTGATATACCAAGGCTTTTTCATATGATAGCCAATTAAGAAAGCCTTAAAAATTCTCCCTTTTTTGTTCTATTATGAAATACAAGACTATAACTTTTTATAAGTTTTTCAATGTGAAGAACCCAGAACAGTTAGTTGGATACTTTAGAGGCTTATGTGAAGCTCTTGAACTAAAGGGCAGAATTTTAATTGCAGAAGAGGGAATTAACGCCGGTGTATCTGGAAAAACAAAAAACATAGAAATTTTCAAGAAAAAAATTCAAACACAAAAACGGCTCAATGATTTAACTTTTAGAGAGCATGCGGTCCGCGAAAATTCTTATCATAAATTAGTTGTTAGAGTCAAAAATGAAATAGTTGCCTTTGGTGAAAAAGTGAACTTAAGGAAAATGGCAAACTATATCTCTCCGGAAAAATTGGAGAAATGGTTTGACCGAGGAGAAGATTTTATTATTATAGATGCAAGAAATGATTATGAATCAAAAGTTGGAAAATTCAAAAACGCTTTAACTCTTCCAATAGAAAATTTCAGAGATTTTCCAAAAGCGGTTGAGAAATTTGAAAATTTAAAGGATAAAAAAATTGTTACTTACTGCACGGGCGGAATAAGGTGTGAGAAGGCTTCGGCTTACATGAAATCTAAAGGATTCAAAAATGTTTTGCAGTTAGAAGGAGGAATCATTAATTACGTCGACAAATTCCCTGGGAAACATTTTGAAGGAGCTTGCTTCGTTTTTGACGACAGGCTTACTGCAGATACAGGTTCTAAAGAAAAATTAGGAAAATGTGAAATTTGTGAAACCCCGTGCAGCGATTACACGGACTGCTATAATCTGGATTGTGATAAACTTTTTATCTGTTGTGAAAACTGCAGAGAAAAAATGAATAATACTTGTAGTGAAGAGTGTAAGAATGCAAAGAGGTTGAGACCTCAAGAAGTTATTTTATAAGTAATTTATTCGCATCTTTTAATAAGATCTTTTCTAACATAAATTTTCACATCACTAGTTATCTTGGAAACATCTTCATTTTTTAGAGAATATTTTAAACCCAATTTTGAGATTCTTTTCTCTAGCTCATTCAAACCGTTATTACTGCCTTTCATAGAAATAACCAGAACCTCCCCATCTAACACTGGAGTTTTTTCAATTTTTGTCAAATCCTCTATGAGCACGTCTAAAATATCTTGGAAAACATCTCTATAGTAGCAGATATAACATACTTCCCTCATTCTAAACAATCCTAAACTCTTTTCCAAAGAAATCTTTAACTATCTTCTGCATTTCAAGCAATCTTCTTTTATTTCTTCCAATTAATGCTGCCTTGCTTTGAGGAGTAGCAGTTAATACAACTCCTTCGTCAACAACACCAACATTTTTGAAAATAACCGGGTTCACAACTGATTGAATAAAATCTCTCAAATCTTCTATACCATCTGGAGAAGCGATGACTCTTATTCTCCTGCTTAGAATTTCAGAGAGCTCCCTTATATTTTCAGCACCCTTGCCTATTGCCCTTGAAATGAGGCTTTTCGGCACACAGAAATAAATTGCTTCGTTGTATATGAAACAAAATCTTGTCGCAATTCCCGTCACTTTCTCAAAGAGGTTTATGTACCTCATATGCTGCATGTCAATTGTGTTAATCATCGTATAAGTTCTGGAGATATAGTTTGTTTATAAATATTTCCGAGAGGAAATCTACTCAAATGTTATTTATTAACTAGTTCTACAATTTTTGATTTTGCTGTTTTCTTATCTTCATCTTTTTTTGTTAAAGGCCCAATTACTTTGACAAGCAATCCTGGAAGCCCTGTTCCTACTGGCACCGGCTGATTTAAAATTATATTTTCTATGACGCTGGTTAATTTATCTCTGCTTCCTTTTATCGATGCGTTGACAAACTGTTTGTCCGGAGTTTCAAAAGTGGCTCTCGCAAGAACACTGGCTTTTTGAGCAATTATACCTATTCTTGTAACTCCTTTCACCTCTCCTGTATTTGTCATAGCATCAGAGACAAATTTCAAATGTCTTTTATCTATATCAAGACCCTGTGGCCTTATGACTTCATAAATTTCATTTATTATTAATTGTCGTGCAGCCTCAATACCAAAAACTTCCGCAATTTCATGAAGATCATTTGAAACCGTTCGGTTTTTGTTTACTTCCTTGATTTCCAAAATAATTTTCAAATTTGTTCCAAGAGTTATAATAACATAATCCTGTCCTCTTTTTACAATTAAGATTTGCTTTACTCCCTTCACACCAGAAATTATCGTGTCTTTTATTTTTTCTTTTAATTGATAAATTTCTTTGAAGCTTATTTCACCAACATTTAGAATAACGGAGTCGCCGCTTTCTCTGGCCTTTAATCCCATCTCTTGAAGTCTATCAACAACCGTTTTCAAAGTTATATGGGCTTGTCTTAAACTAGTTTTGTCAATTTTTATCTCAATCTTTTTATCACTGAAATCCAAATTAATTTCAGAAGCTAGTTCCTTCATCATAATTTCTTTTATTTTCTCTGCAAAAACTCTCGCGGATTTTTCATTGTTATGTTCTTTGTCTAGGTAAATTTCCATTTTTGGAGACGAAGGTTTTTTTCTTGCATCAAAAATTTCTATCAGTCTTGGAAGTCCTTGTGTTACCTGCATTTCAGAAACTCCTGCGAAGTGGAAGGTTCTTAAGACCATCTGTGTTGAAGGTTCACCGAAAGACTGTGCAGTGATAATTCCTATGGCTTCACCTGGATCTAATTTACCCTTCGTGTAAAGTTTTGAAACATCAATACCATCCTCACCATATTCGAATTGAATTATATTATTGTTGCTGTCTCTTATCGTGCCATCGTATTCTTTTCTCAAATCTTGCAATGCGTTGGCCAGTCTTCTATACAAATAACCGGATTTTGGAGTTCTCAATGCTGTATCCATAAGTGTCGATCTTCCTGTTATTGAACCAAAGAAAAATTCATCGGGCCTAAGTCCTTTTATATAAGGGTTTGTAATAAATCCCCTTGATCTCGGCGACAAATCTCCTTTCTTAAAGAAGGAAAGGGTTCTCTCTGTGTAACCAATATCAACTCTCTTTGATTCTAAGTCTTGCTGACCGACGCAGCATGCCATTTGAGTTATGTTCAGAATATTTCCTCCACCGCCAGATCTGATCATATGGGTGACTGGGTTTTCTTCAGGGAATTTGTCTCTAACAATTTCACCAATCCTAGTTCTTATTTCGTTTAGAGTTTTTAGAATTTTTATTTCTCTAGATTCTTCTATAGTTTTTCCAGGAATTATTTCAAGAGTCCTGTTGTTATAGGACTCAATTATCTCTTCCGCTCTTTTCTCTGCTTTCTTTATTATATCTTCCGATTCTTTTAATATTTCATCACTAACATCCAAATCTTCAAGTGAGATTGTTATTCCTCTTTCATTCAGATAATTTTTACCCAAATTGAAAGCTCGTGAAATTGTTTCAAGAGCCTCAACCCGGCCAAATTCTTTATCTAATTCTTTTACTAATTCTCCATCTTCGCTTCCAAAAAGTGTTTTGTTTATGACTCCTTTAACAATTTCTCCGTCCTTTATAGTTATAGAATCATTTTTGAAATTAACTTTTGGTAAAATGCTTGAAAACAACTCAAGTCCCGTAATATTTTTTTTATTTATTTCCTTGTCCACTTTTGATTTATACAAAAGTTGGTTCGCCTCTTCTCTTGTGAAATCTCTTAGTCCAAGAAGATATCCCCCTGTAATAGAATCAGAGATGCATCCAATTTGGTTCGTGCTGTTTTTTGGAGAAATCAAATTTTGTTTTACATCAAGCAAAACTTTTGCCTCGGCTCTTGCTTCTTCGTTTTGAGGCGAGTGTATGTTCATTTCATCTCCGTCGAAGTCAGCATTATATGGGGATGCAACAGCAGGGTGCAGTCTGAAAGTTCTACCAGGTAAGACCTTCACATAGTGGGCCATTAAACTTCCTTTGTGCAAACTTGGATGTCTATTGAACAAAACTATGTCTCCGTCATAAAGATGTCTTTCCACTTTGTAGCCAGGAGTTAACTCGCTGATTATTTCTCCCTTTAATTCAGGAGTTATTTTTTTTCTTTTCCCGTCGGGTCTTATTACATAATTGGCTCCAGGATATTCTTCAGCTTTCTCTATCATTTTTTTTATTTTCTCCATGTTTAAATCATTTACAGTTTCAGCAACCGTCACGACCTTTGCAATTTCGTAAGGAATTCCTACCTCATTCATTTCTATTGATGGATCTGGGGATATAACCGTTCTTCCAGAATAATTTACTCTTTTTCCAGCAAGATTTTTTCTTATTCTTCCTTCTTTTCCTTTGATTCTTTCTGTAATTGTTTTTAATGGCTGTCCAGATCGATGCCTTGCCGGCGGTATTCTGGAAATATTGTTATCAAAGAAAGTGGTTACGTGGTATTGCAGCAAATCCCAAAGATCTTCAATAATTACTTCAGGCGCGCCAGCGTTTAAATTTTCCCAAAGGCGTTGATTTGCTCTGATAATATCGCTTAATTTGTGAGTTAAGTCATCCTCGCTTCTTTCCCCGGTCTCAAGAGTAATAGACGGGCGTACAGTTACAGACGGGACCAATATTAAAGACATGACTCCCCATTCAGGCCGCGCGGTTTTGGCATTAATCCCTAATTTTTTTAGTTCTTCATCTTTAATATTTACAAGCCTGTCTCTTATTTCTATCGGGCTTAGTCTCTTTTTATCTATATAAAAATTAGTCGGCTTTTCTAAGGTTGAAAAAATTGCCGATGGTCAATATAAATTTACTGTCGGTGAGAAAACCATTTATGCCTTATGGTCAGGAATATTGCCAGGTGAAATTTCAGGCCAGGTAAAGGTGACGGATATAAAAGGGCAAGAACGGCTCGTGGGTGCGACAACGGTAAAACCAAGTGTCGACCAGCCAGTTTTTATTGAGTTATAAAAGCAGGAGTATCAAATCTATGGACCGATTTAAATCAATAATTAAAACTCTGGGGTTCTGGTTAGTTTTCGTTGTTGCCGCAATTCTCGGTTATTTAGCACTTATATATGTAGTGCTCATTCCAATTCTCGGTTGGGTATTTGCAGGTATGTTTTTGCTAGTCTTGATTTTTCTTTTTATTGCGAGACGCCAGATATTTAAAATTCCGATTATTATCTTGGTCGCGCTTTGGCTTATAATTTTACTGATTCGGATTGCCACATTGCATATCAGCGGAAATGAACTTGGACTTGTTAATATTTTCTGGCTATTGATTATGGCCGTGTTTTATTTCTTCGGCGCTTGGTTAACACTGAAGCGGGGTATTTTGAAAGTCATCGGTATTTTGTTGATTTTAGCAGTCATTATCCTTTTAATGCTCGTCGTTCTTGTTCTTC
>CAYHJV010000058.1:0-6047 GCA_964357045.1 Candidatus Woesearchaeota archaeon
TAAAACAATAATCAGAGAATCTAGTTAAAATTATATTAATATCTCACGAGTTTTACGAGTGAGCTATTTTAAAGCGAGGCGAAGCCGAGCGCTATAGCCTCTAGACAAGTTTCTTCCAAAGTCTTTTTAATATCTTTATCTGGAGCATCCAATTTCAAATCATATTCAATAGTATTTAATTCAGGAAACTTTCCGTCGCTTCCAACACAAAAACGCACATTTTTATCAAATTTATATCTTGTCATCCACTGACCAATTTCCAATCTTGTCATTGCACCATAAACTTTTTCGCAATTATGTTCTTCCTCTCGTGGTAACCAAAACAAGATTGCTCCTGTTCTAGAGGCTATTTCTAAGTAATGTCTCTCCCATGCTCTTTGCCTTGGGAAATAATTTTCATCTCCTGATATAATATATGGTGCAATTTTATCTCTAATACCTCTTCTAGGTGAGACAATAACTAAATTTGAATTTTGTGAAAATAAAAATTCTATAGCTTTATCTTGCCAATTTGGTGCACTTCTTATAGGTCCAGCGAGGAAAATTAAAGGCTCTTTTATTTCTTGAATATAAGTTTTGGGAATAATTACTTTACTACTCATAAACATTCTAAAAATCAAATATTTATAAGAATTATTGTGATAAATTAATATTCACTTTAGTTGCTATCAGAAGATTTTGAACTTCTAAAATAATTTTCACGATGTAACCTTTCTTTAACTTCTCTACCTCTTTCATAAATAGCTGATGCAACATTTGTAATTACAGGAATAGCTAAAACCTCTAAGTTTCCCTCTTTGATATTATTCCAGTATAAACCAAGTTCAACGAAATTAATACAAACTCCTGTAGCAATTCCTCCGATGGCTCCAAGAGCTTGAGAACCTTGTAAATCCCATTCTCCTTTCTCGGCTATTTTTCTGTAAAGAGTTGGAAAAAAGTATGGGGCTGTTATAGTTCCAGTAAATGAAGGAATGAAATGTCTTCCAAATTCATATAAATGATATAAGAACATACTTTCTTTTAAAGAACCGACAAAATTTTTTGAAATTTCTTTAGTTGTTTCTAGAACTACTTTGCCTAGATTTGGCTTAGAGTCCTTCCAAGATTTCATAGAAAAAATTATCTCCAGAACTTTTTAAATATTGTTGTAATTCATTCAAACTTAACCTTCACAACTTTCCTCTCAGCTTCTGGTATCTTCATGAATTCTTTCACTCTTCTACCGTAAAGGTTTGCGAAGAAAGCTCCAGGCATCTGTTGAACAGAGTTATTGTAAGATAAAATGCTGTCGTTGTAAAATTGTCTTGCGTAAGCTATTTTGTCTTCTGTTGTTGTCAATTCGTTTTGTAGTTGCAAGAAGGTTGTGTTTGCCTTTAAATCTGGATAGTTTTCAGCAATTGCAAAGAGTTTTCCTAAAAATCCTTCAAGTTTATTGTTTGCTTCCATTCTCTTAGACAAACCTTTAGCAGAGACAAGGGCTTTACGAGCATCATTTACAGACTGTATTAAAGTTTTTTCGTGTTTCATATAACCCTTAACACTTTCCATCAAGTTTGGAATTAAGTCAGTTCTTCTCTTAAGCTGAACATCAATTTGGCTTAAAGAATTATCAATTCTGTTTGACAAAACAACGAATCTGTTGTAGTAAGTAAACAGCATTATTACTAACAAGGCAACGATTCCAATTAAAATCCATAACAATAATAGCATGATTAAAGAAGAAAATGGGAATTTATAAAGTTAATTATTTGTTTCAATTAAGAAAATATTCAGTTGGTTCTAAATATATAATCAAAAACAATTTTATTTAAAAAGAAAATAAAAGTAAATTAATCATGTCAGAAGAACGCACTCGTTTTAATGTCATTGTGGAGGAAATCTACAATCCAATATACCGTAAATATTATTATATGGAAATTAAACATCCTCATTCAGAATGGGTGCAACCTTACGTGAAAAGTACATCTCAGTTAAAAAATTTAGCTGATGAGATAAGTATGACTAGTGGACTAGAAATTCCTTTAAAATATACAGTAATTAGTGAGTCATTTCATTCAAGCGACAAACAAATAGGAATTCATAAAAATAAGGATCATTCTATTATAAGAACTTTAACTACAGAAGAACAAAGAGAGCTAGTTTCTAGTATACAAGAAAAAAGCAGAGTTTAGGTGATTTTTCTTAAAACCCCGTATTCCATAAAGGTTTTTTCTTGATAAACAAAAAACTTTATTAATATATTAGATTTTTATAAGTAATGAGTGGAAAAAAAGATGGTGGTAAGAAATCTGAGGAAAGGGCTGATTTTGTAAAGTGGTTTTCTGAATTGAATAAGGATTCTGGAAGTGTTGCTGGTGGAAAGGGTGCAAATTTAGCCGAGATTTTTAATTTGAAGGTTCCGGTGCCTCCTGGTTTTGTTGTGACGGCACAGGCATACAATTATTTTATTGAAAAAGCGGGTATAGCGAAAAAAATTTATGATCTACTCGATGGTCTGGATTATGAAGATACAAAGACCCTAAATGATGCTACCGTGAAAATTCGTGATATGATAGTAAAATCAGAAATGCCCAAAGAGATGGAAAGTGAGATAGTGGAGGCTTACGACATTTTGAGTACAGAAAGAAATTCTTTAGAAAGCGGCGACGTTCATATGATATTAAAAAATGCGGCAGAACCAATATTTGTAGCTGTTAGGAGCTCTGCCACGGCCGAGGATTTAGCTGAAGCGAGTTTTGCGGGACAGCAGGATTCTTTCTTAAATGTGAAAGGAAAATCTGAATTGATAAAACACATAAAAAAATGCTTTGCTTCTTTATTCACAGCCAGGGCAACATATTATAGAAGCAAGAAAGGATTCGAGCATGCTAAGGTGAGTCTTGCCGTTGTTGTTCAAAAGATGATTGATTCCTACAAATCCGGCGTTATTTTCTCGCAAGATCCGACTAATAGAACTCAGAATATTATCATGGAAGCTGTCTGGGGTTTAGGAGAAGGAATTGTTTCCGGCCGTATAACACCAGATTCCTACACTGTTTCTTCGGATATGGAAATTTTAGATAAAACAATCGCAAATAAAAAAATTGCTATAACTCGAAGCTCTTCCGGTTCCGAGGAGGTTGTTAAATTAAAAGAGGGAAAAGCAAAACAACAGGTTTTGAAAGAGCATGAAGTAATTAGATTAGCGGAATTATCAAAAAGACTTGAAGAGCATTACAAAAAACCTCAAGATATTGAATTTGCCATTGAGAATGAAGAGATTTTTATTGTTCAAACAAGACCCATAACGACTCTCCAGAAACAAGAAGGCGGCAAAATAAGGGAGATTAAGGGGGAGGTTATTTTGCAAGGTCTTGCTGCTTCTCCAGGAATTGCTGTTGGTAAAATAAGAATTGTTCACAATATGGAAGATCTGCAGAAAATTAAAACTGGAGATATTTTAGTAACAACAATGACAAATCCCGATATGGTTGTTGCAATGCAAAAATCCGCAGGAATTGTTACTGATGAAGGCGGAATGACTGCTCACGCCGCAATAGTTTCAAGAGAAATGGGAATTCCCGCTGTTGTTGGAACTCAAGAGGCGACAACAAAGTTGAAAGATAACGAAATTATTACTGTCGATGGCTATACTGGAAAAGTCTACAAAGGAAAAGTTGCCGAGTCACAGCAGAAAGAGGTTCTTCCAATAACTGCAGAGACAAAAACTAAAATAAAAGTTATTGTTGATTTGCCAAATTTTGCTGAAAGAGCTGCGAAATCTAAGGCGCATGCGGTTGGGCTGACAAGAATGGAGGGTATCATTGCAGAATCGGGGAAACATCCTGAATATTTTTTGAGGAAAAAACAAATGAAGGATTATGAGGAGGTTATTTACAAGGGCATAAAAGGAATATCAAAATATTTTGGAGAAATGTGGGTGAGAACTTCGGACATAAGAACTGATGAATTTCAACATCTTGAAGGTGCGCCGAAAGAAATTGAGGCAAATCCTATGCTGGGTCTCCATGGAATTAGATATAGTTTGAAGAATCCAGAAATTTTTAAAGCAGAGCTTAATGCATTAAATAGAGTTTCTAAAGAAGGCAGAAAGATGGGACTTATAACTCCACAAGTAATTTCAGTTGAAGAATTGAGAGAGACAAAAAAGATTTTGAAAGAAATTGGAGCGGACAAAATTAAGGTTGGTATAATGATTGAAACACCGGCGGCTGTTCAAATAATTAAAGAATTGTGCGAGGAAGGAATTGATTTTATTTCTTTTGGGACAAATGATTTGACTCAGTACATATTAGCTGTTGATAGAGGAAATGAAAAAGTTCAATACTTATACGACGAAATGCATCCTGCTGTTTTGTATCAGCTTCAATATGTAATAAGAGTTTGCAAGAGATATAACGTAGAAACAAGTATATGCGGACAGTCTGCTTCAAAAAAAGAAATGGTAAAGTATTTGGTTGAATGTGGAATTGACAGCTTAAGCGTAAATGCGGATAAAGCAAAAGAAATATCTGATTATGTTGCAGAAATTGAAAAGTCATTGGTTCAGGGAACAGATAGAGAACCTAGAAATTATAAACCTTCTAAGAAAAAACAGGAGCAAGATGAATTAGTGGCACTTCCTTCGGAAGTTACTAACAGAGCTGACGATGAACCGGAAACTTCTGAAGAAATAATTCAGGATATAGAAGCAAGCGGTGTTTCTGAAAAAGTTGCTAAAGAGGAAGAAAAAATTGACGAGCAAGAAACTGAAAAATTTGATGGCGAAGAAAGTTCGAGTAATGAACAACCAGAATTCTCGTCTGAAGAAGAGGTAAAGAAAAAATTAAGTGAAGACGACAAAGAAGTTTTGGATATTTTTTAACCAGATTTGTATCTGCTAAAATGATTGATTATTTCTCCTTCTCCATAGAAAGGAACGCCATTGGAACCATCCAAATAATCATAAGCTTTTATAGGGGTGCAAGTACGTGCAGTCTCAGAGGTCCCTATTTTAATTATTCTTGATTTATCAATTATTTCCTTAAGGGAAAGGTAAACTCGCCTATTAACTTGTTCATTACCTCCTGCTTCTAAAACCACTACCTTCTCTAACTGAGACTCTCCTTTTTCTACCATTCTTTTTATTCCAATTATCTGTTCTTTGTTAAGAGGAGTCTTTAGTATGTTATTCTCATTTTCCATCGGGTTAGTTTCCAATTGCAGTTTATAAATCTTATCCACCCTTTTAGGGAAGTACAAATTTTAAATCCGAGAAAAATCAAAGATTTTATAAACATAAAACTACTCTATAAATCATGCCAAAAAAGGGGAAGAAAACGCATTCTCGTAAAAATCGTGCTAAGGTGTATCGTAGAAGAGTAACTCGTAAAAAAGCGAGTCCTCGCCGCAAATCTTATACTCGTGTAGTAGTGCGTAAGCGTCGTATATCTCCGGTTGCATATAAACGTAGAAGTCCTGTCAGCCACGTAAGCAAGCGGCGCAGCGCTGCTCGCAAAATCGCGCCTGTTACAATAAATATGCCTGCGATGCCCGTATCTCCACAGAATCAAGAGCCTGGTGTGAACAAGATTTTGATTGAAAATTTTGTTGCTTTGCAGAGAGTATTGACTAATCTTTCTACAAAGATGGATGACTTGACAACTCAGATTTCAAAACTCTTAGATATTTTTGAAATATCTGCGAAAGCGCTTGCCGAAAAGGATTTTGATACTGGCGGTGATAAGAAAGAACTTGTGAATAGGCTTGATAGTTTGCTGGATCAAAATAGAACATTGGCAAGGGGAATGGCATTGATGCACGAGAGAATTCCTCGGGAACAGCAACAGCAGCCACTCCAACAATTTTATTCTGTGATGCCTCAGAGTTCTCCGCCTCAAAGTTATTTTATTGATAATTCCAATCCTAGCTTTACAAGACCCATGACTAGAGAAGTAACTCCAGAACCTAGTGTAAATGCTCTGCCTCCCCCCCCATCACCTATGTTGCACAGATCAGCCGGCGGTTTTGAATACTATGACCGAGCTGAATGTTTCCAATAAGCA
>CAYHJV010000059.1:0-5800 GCA_964357045.1 Candidatus Woesearchaeota archaeon
GCTTAGTTGAGGAGACAGCTAAAACTTTTAGGGTGGGCGAAGTAAGTGGAGACAAAGCCTATAGTTCTAAACAGAATTTACAGGCGATTGAGGATGTAGGTGCTGTCCCTTACATTCCATTCAAATCAAATGTAAGAGGGAAAAGAGCAGGATACGGAATCTGGAAAAAGATGTATCATTACTTTATCTACAAGCACGATGAATTTCTTGAACATTATCATAAAAGAAGCAATGCAGAAACTGTTTTTCATTCTCTCAAAACTAAGTTTAGAGATAACCTTAGGAGCAAAGATAAAACTGCACAAGTGAACGAATTGCTTTTGAAAATACTTTGCTACAATATCACGGTCGTCATTTCTGAGATTTCTACATTAGGATTGAAAGGAGAGTTTGTTATAGAAACAGATGTCCACACAAAAAGTCTATAAAGGTAGGTTTCTTAGAAAAAAAATGGTTGAGCTAACTAAGTCGTTAGAATCATTTACAAGAAAGAAAATTGATTCTATTCTAAATAATCTTGGTTGGTTTACAGATGAAGAATCTAAGAATTGTAATGTTTTTACTGAGAGGGCTAAAACACAAGAACAGAACAAAAAGTTCAAAGGTAATTTTCCTGATTATATTTTATATGAATCTAAATCAGATAATCCTATAGCGGTTATTGAAGCTAAAAGAAAAGGAGAAAGTTTGCAAAAGGCTTTAGAACAAGCAATAAAAAAATATGCTAAGCCACTTAATATCTCAATAATTTTTGTTTATGATTCAACATTTGTAAAAACTTGGGATTTAAGAAATAACAAAGAATTAACTGTAGATGGGCAGATTTTAAGGGAATTAATTTCTGAAGAAAAATTATTACGATTTATTAAAAGGGGTTCAAATATTGAAGAAGTTACTCCTGAAGTAAAATATACAAGGGATGAACTTATTAGAATTTTTGTATGGGCAAATAATTTGCTAAGGAAAGAGGGACTTAGAAACCTTGATAGGTTTGTTGAATTCTCTAATCTACTTTTTATAAAAATTATAAGTGAGATAGAAGAAGATAGAGAGAAAAGTGGACTTAAGCGTAAATTGGAAAAAGATATTTGTTGGGAAAGTTTTTCTGATGAAGCTGATGAAAAGAAAATGCTTAATTACATAAACAATACTGTATTAAAAGAAGGTTTAGCTAAAAAATATAATCATACAGATGACATATTCCAAGAAAAATTAAAAATCCAAAATCCAAAAACAGTTAAGGAAATAGTGAACAAACTGACCCCCCTTAAACTTCTTAACACTGAATCTGAAATAAAAGGTGATGCTTTTGAGTATTTTCTCAAAAGTCTTGCATCAGGTAATGATTTAGGAGAATATTTCACCCCACGTCACATTGTTAAGTTAATGGTTGATTTGGTTTCTCCAAAATTTGGAGATGCTGTTTTAGACCCTTTCTGTGGAACAGGTGGTTTCTTAATAGAGGCTTTCAGAAAAATGAAGCAAGGGATAAATGAAAATGATAAAAAATTGATAAAGAAATTAAGAGAAACAAGTTTGTTTGGAGTTGAGTTAACAGACACTTATAAAATAGCGAAAATGAATATGATTATTACGGGAGATGGTCATAATAATATAGTCCAAGATGATACAGCAAAAAATGAGTTTTGGGACAAAATAATCACCAACGAAACAGATAAAGAAGTTTTGAAGGAAATGCAAAGTGTTAAAGATAATGGATTTAATGTTATATTATCTAATATTCCTTACGCCCAAAAAACAGATTATGGTGCTAATTATCCTGTTCCTTCAAATAATGGAGATAGTATTTTTATACAATCAATTATTTTGTCTTTAGCAGACAATGGTAGATGTGGAATTATTATCCCAGAAGGATTTTTGTTTAGAAGAGAATTAAAGGAGACCAGAAAATATCTTCTTGAAAATTGCTCCCTTGATGCAATAATATCTTTGCCTTCAGGAGTTTTTATGCCTTATACTGGTGTAAAAACAGATATAATAATTTTTACTAAAGGCAAACCAACAAAAAAGGTATGGTATTTCAGAATAGATAATGATGGATTTGAACTAAATGTTGGACGTAGGAAAATAGATGGGAAAAATGACATTGATTCTCTTTTAGAAATATGGGAAGAAAAAAAGGTTACGAAAAATAGTTGGGAAGTTGATATAAAAGAAATTGAAAAAAATGATTATAGTTTATTAATTGCAAATAATGTTACTGAAAAAAAAGATATAGAATATAAAAATCCAAAAGTTATGATAAAAGAATTATTATCTATTGAAGAAGAAATAGTAAAAGACCTGAAAGATTTACGGGAATTAATAAAATGACAATGAAAAGATACCTTCTTAGAGATATTATAATATTTGAAAAGAAAACTAAGAGAAGAGCATCAGAAGGGAAGTCATATGGAAAATATCCCTTTTTTACTTCAAGCCAATCACAAACTAAATTTATAGAAGAATTTGATTTTGAAGATGAACATTTAATATTGGGAAGTGGGGGAAATCCCAGTATGCATTATTATAAAGAAAAGTTTTCTTCTTCTGCAGATTGTTTTGTAATAACAATTAACAATAAATTAATTTTACTAAAATATGTATATTATTTCCTTTTAGGAAATTTTCATTTATTAGAAGGAGGATTCAAAGGAGTAGGATTAAAACATATATCTAAAGGATATCTTGAAAAAATAGAGATAAAAGTTCCATCTATTGAAATTCAAAGAGGGATTATCTCAATTCTTGAAAAAGCTCAAAGATTGAAACAAAAAAGAAATGATGCAAATAATGAAGTTGCTAATATGATTCATTTAATCTTTTATGATATGTTTGGGGACCCCGAAGTAAACCCTTACAAATTTCCTGAGAAAAATATTCAAGATATAGCTTTAGATAAGAAAGGAGCAATTAGGATGGGTCCTTTTGGAAGTCAACTAAAAAAAGATGAATTGGTTAAAGAAGGTGTAAGGGTATTATGGATTGAGAACATAGTAGGTAATGAATTTGATTATAAGTTTGGAAAATACATAACAAAAGAAAAATATGAACAATTAAAGGGGTTTCGTGTTTATCCTGAAAATTTGCTTATAACTATGATGGGAACTATAGGAAGAGTATCTATAGTGCCCAAAGATATAGGTTTAGCTATTATCTCTTCACATTTACTAAAAATTGAGGTTGATTTATCTAAATGTAATCCTGTTTTTCTGAAATATATGATTTTAGCAGATTATGTTCAAAATCAGTTTAGAAGCAAATCACATGGAATGATTATGAGCGGATTAAATACTGAAATTATCAAAAAAACAAAGATATTTTTACCCAAAATAGAACTTCAAAATAAATTTGCTAAAATTGTTGAAAAAATACTTTCTATTTTACAAAAACAATCTGCTGAAGAAATAGATATTTTATTTGATAATTTAATGTATAAAGCATTTAATGAGAAACTTAAATTGCAAATGATGTAAAGAAAAATGATTTCTTCTACATACTTAACAACTATTGCACGAAAAGATATTAATGACGGGGAATATCTTAGAGCCTTAATTCAAATATCTACAGATTTAGAAGCTTTATTTTTTGATAAACTACTCTTTGAAAAGGGAATTAACCATGATTTAATGGAAAATTGGACATTGGGAAAATTTACTAATTGGGTTATCAAAAATAATTTAGTTGAAAAAAGGTTTTTTGAAATATTACAAAATTTTAATGAAGTTAGAAATGCTATTGTTCATCATAGATATGGGATGTATAATATAATGAATGATATTAATAGACTTAATTTTTTAACTAAACTTATGTTAAAAATATGTGATTTTATAGACAATACTTCAATAGAAAGAAAGCATGATAAAAAATCTGAAGAAAAATATACGAAAATATTGGAAAAAGAAAGAAAAAGGTATGAAAAGGCATTTAGTAAAAACAAGATAAATAAAGTGTTAGGGAATTCTGTTGAAAAAGTAATCTAAAATGAGGACTTATTCAACAAAGCTATTTAAAGACAATAAACCAGATTGGGAATTTATGGAAGATTATATCAAATCCTTACCTTATTCTAAAGCACTGGAGAATTAAAATGACCTTCAAAATCCAAACTTAAGAAGCCTTATCATAAGCTACTTTTATCCATTTAAGTAATTCTTCATCAATTTCATTTTTAGAAGAAACACGAACAAAGCTCCATTCATCATTCCATGTATGACCTATAAGCCTTTTTGGATTGTTATTATCATTTATATCTTCTGGTGCTAAAAGTAAATCTAAACGTAGAAATTTGCTTTTGACATGTATACCACAAAAGTTGTTTCTGTTTGTAAGTGCAATATAATCTTGTGGTGCAGGATTTGGTTTTATCTTCATATCAATTTTTTCTTTAATTTCTTTTATTAATGCTTCATAAATTGGTCTTAAGCTTTCTTTCCCTTTGAAATGTTCTTCTTCTGTTTTTGGTGTCTTTATCTCCCTTTCACCTCCAACACTTGTATCAATAACAACTTTAGGCACAATCTGAATTTCTCCTTTACTATCTCTTGATAGAAAGTATTCAACAATTTTTATATTAGGTTCCAGAGCCCAACAAGCATTTTTTACATCATCACGTACATCGCTTAAAACTATAATAAGCCCTAAATTATTACCAATATTTTCAAAACCTGATTTTTTTGCAATATCTTTGATATATAAAAAATGGTTTTCATCGGATTTAAACCAACTATAATAATTCATTACTTGTATTAATGCCCCTTCATCAAATTTCCCTTGTTTTTTAAATTCTATAATAACAGGATTATTTTCATCATCTAATGCTAATGTGTCAATTACGCCAGTTCCTATGGGGATAAAAGAACCAATATATTTTAATCCTTCTTCTATAGTATCTAAGTTATTCTCAAATGCTTTTTGTATTTCCTTTTCATCAATATCAGCATTTGTTAAATTTTTAACAATTTTTAAGTTAGTTTCTACCATTAAATTTATGCACTTTGCTTCATATTTAAGAATTGTTGTGTTAAAAGATATGTTCAAATAAAGTCATAAATTCTGTTAAAAAGGTAAACCAAAATTAAGACTTATTTAACAAAGCCTACATAGAAAATTATAAAACAAGAGACTTATTGATTCATTTATGGATGAAAATTGGAATAAGAATAAACTTGCGGGAAATAGTGCAGAAAAAATTGTTGAGTTTTTAATTAATTCTATGCCTGATTGGAAATGCAATGAATTTGGTGTGGAAACTCATATAAAAGACATAAAGGATATGGTTGGAAAAATTGTAAATCCTATAACCATAAAAATTAGGAAAATGCCAGATTTTGTTGTATTTAATGAAAAAACTGGAGAAACCTTTTTTGCAGAAGTAAAATATAGCTCCCAATCAAAAGGAGAGGGTTATCTTTTTCCACACTTGGAAAATTATAATGAATATTGGAAAGGGACAAAGTTAATTATTGTACGTCAAAACAAGCCCCATTTTACATGGGTAGATTTAGAAAAGGTAAATGATTCTATGAGAAAGATGAAACAAATCATAGGAGAATGGAAAGCTTCTTGGGAATTTGGAGAGATTGAACAAGACATTAAAACCTTATTTCCAAACTTAAAGAACACAGATATTGCAGAGGCAACAAAAAGAATAGTCCCAAAAGAAGAAGATTAGTTATTTTTCTGTGTAAAAAGTAAGCCTTTATTCAGACTTTATACACAAAGCCAAAGCATACAAAAACCTTAAAAACCCAACAAGCATATTGTTTTTGTAGAAAGATACTGCGATTATTCAATTTTA
>CAYHJV010000060.1:0-5393 GCA_964357045.1 Candidatus Woesearchaeota archaeon
TCAGAATTTTCATTTGCATTTTGATTTGAAGGAAAATATAGATTAGTGTTTCTATTGTTGTCAGTGTTTGTATTAGAAGTTCTGTCTTCTATTTCAAAATCTCTTTCTCCTGAAACAGCTTTATTCCCATAAATATCTGTGCATTCAATTTTCCAGTCGTATTTTTCATCTGAGTCCAAATCGACTTTAAATCTAATCAGTTGGTCTCTTTGAGGGTTATTTATTGTCTTTTCGACTTTGCCGTCAACTATCAATTTACAAAAATCTATCCCGTTTAGATCTTTAACAATAAATTCAAAGTTAATTTCTCTTTCATTATCATCGGTTTTGAATAGATCATCTTCGTCAGGATTTAAAAGTTCTATGACTGGAGAGGTTCTATATACTAAATTAATCAAGTAATTCAAATCTAGAATTGTTGAGCTTTTTCCATCTCCGTTTAAATCCCCTAATCCTATTGGGTTTGTCGAAGGGCCTCCTTTAAAAATATCATTTACCATAAAATCAACATCAGTCTCGTTTATTTTTCCATCGGCATTTACATCACCTTTTTGGAATTGTCCACACCATTCAAACCCATTTGGGCCAAGGCAGAAAAAATCACCAGGTTGGTCAGGATCTGTTGTTTGAGTTGATTGTTCATCTAAACTAAGGACTATAGGTTCGTCAATTATTTCAATAACATTTGGTTCATCAATTGTTCCACACCATTCAAACCCATCTGGACCGAGACAGTAAAGATCACTTATCTCAATTTCAGGTTGTTCAGGTTCGATTACTTGGATTTCTTTTGATATCTCAATTACTTGTAAATCAGCATCAATTGGTGTTACTGTTGCTATGGTTACTGGTTGAGTTTTTAATTCAGTTCCAGAATTATCACTAGCGTAAGTGTACTGAACTTGATTAATACTAAGTTGCGGACCTAGAGCTGTAGCGAAGTTTGCTAAAAGCATCAATAACGCAAGTGCTGTGAATATGTTTTTAGTTGTCATTTACTTTATCTCCTTTGCGTTCACAGCTAAATTTATAGAAAATTCAAGGTTTTTCTTTGAGATATTATGTTGAACACCAGTTACTTCACAGATGAGGTTCACTCTTGTCCCATCACTTCCCTTTACTCCTTTTCTATCCTGATAGAAAATAGTTTCACCTATTCTTGGTAAAGAATTCCCAATAACATCCCCTGCCTTGTAAGAAGAACCGTCATTCAACTCAACGTGTAGCGTGTATTTAACTTGATCCTTTCGCATTTTCCTTAAATATCCAACCTTCTTTTTCATTTATAAATCTTTCCATTTTGTTGTTATTCTGAAGTAATGATATAATTCCCTCGTCCGTACGGCTCACTCAATATTGATATAGTTTTAATTGGACTCTCTAGTTTTTATGGTTTATCATTTAACATAACAATCGTTAATGAATATCTTTAAAAACCAAATTTACCTATTTGTTAAGTAATTGAGGTGATGAAGATTCAGCCAGAGGTTATTTTAAGAGATAGTTCTAATGTTGATAAATGTCCAAAAGACATAGCACAAAAGCTTAATGATTGGGATGAGATAAAGAAGTTGCAGAAGGAAATTAACACTACTTCCAGGATGCCTGATAAGAGGTATTTGGCAAGAGAATTTAACAGGAAAGCAAAAGAATACAATAAAGTTTATGGATCGCTAAATCTCTCAAAGAGGCCAGAATCAAATTCCCAACAAGTTACACAAGAATCCCCTGCTAGATATCATGTTGCTTGAATTCTTCAAAAACCTTTTTATACTAACAAAAATTCTTTAGAGTTGGTGATTAAATATGACAACTGAAAAATATGATTTTGCAGTAATTGGCGCCGGTGGAACAGGGTTGGGAGGAGCAATGTATGCAGCTCGGTTGGGGATGAAAACTATTGTTTTTGGGGCGACGAACGGCATGGAACTTCCTGTTGGAGGAGTTATAACTACCACTCATGTTGTAGAAAATTACCCGGGATTCACAACAATTTCTGGAGTTGATTTAGCAAAAGAAATAGAGAAACACACGAGGTCTTATGATTTAGTTACTATAAAAACTGAAAAGGTTGAAAACATTAAGAAAACCGGGAGCTTCTTTTCAATTAAAACAAATAAAGGAAATTATCAAGCACGAAGTTTGTTGATTGCGACAGGAACAAAATGGCGGGAGTTGGAAGCTGAAGGGAGCAAAGACTTTAGAAATAAAGGAGTTAATTATTGTGCTTTGTGTGACGGGCCTTTATACAAGAAGAAAATAGTTGCTGTTGCTGGAGGGGGGGATAGTGCGATAAAAGATGCGTTGTTATTGAGCGAACACGCTGATAAAGTTTACATAATTGCCAGGGGAAAAGAAATAAAACCAGAGCCTATAAATTTTGAAAGAGTCAAAAAGAATAAAAAAATTGAAGTTATAACAGGGACAAATATTAAAGAAGTAAGAGGAAATAAATTCGTAACTGAAATTGTTTTGGATAAACCACATAATGGTTCTAATATTCTAAAAGTTGATGGAATTTTTATTGCAATAGGCCATATAGCTCTGTCTGATATTGCAAAAGATTTAGGAGTTAAGTTAGACAAAAGAGGAGAAATAATAATAGACCATAAAACATCTGAAACAAATGTCCATGGGATTTTTGCAGCTGGCGATGTTACGGACAAGCCTTTTAAACAATTAATTACAGGTGTTGCGGACGCCTGTACGGCCGCCCATTCTGCTTACGAGTACCTAAATAGATAATTTAGCCTTGAATAAATTTATATATCTTCTTAGCGGACAATAATAATGAGTGTAAAAGTTGTCCTCGGCCTTTTATTTTTTATCTTTGCGATGTCTTTACTTGCAGTTTATTGGTTCGTCCCTTTGTCTACGACTGAATTTAGAATTAACGCTAAACCATCTAATCCTAATTTAGATGAAGTGGATCTGCAAAAACTTCAATTTTATTCCAATATGAGGTTTCCAGATGAGGAAATATCATATCGTATAACCAGATGTCCTCTGCAGAAAATGGACAATATGGTGAATGCTTTTAATATTCTCTCGGATAAAACCTTGCTTAGTTTTTATTGGGATGATATAAATCCTGAAATAGAAGTCTTTTGCGACAGCACGGCAAAAATAGAAGGAAATTTATTTATTGCTGGGGAAGGCGGGCCGACCAATATAACAACTGCAGGAGAATTTAATGTGATAACTAAAGGAAAGATTACATTATTGCGAGAGTCTAAGTGTCCAAATCCAAACATTGGGCTTCACGAACTCCTCCATGTTTTAGGATTCGATCATACAAACGATCCAACAGACATAATGTATCCTGTAAGTGACTGCGACCAGGAGTTAAAAAATTATACGCTTGACTTGATAAACACTTTATATTCCATCCCAAGCAAACCTGATTTGGCTATTGAAAATGTCTCTGCAATAATGCATGGAAAATATTTAGATTTGAATTTAAGTGTTAGAAACGTTGGGCTTAAACCATCGCCAGAATCTAAAGTTGTAATTTACGCTGATGATACTAAGGTAAAAGAATTTAGAGTTGAAGCACTTGATATAGGCCACGGAAGAATTATTTCATTTACAAATTTATGGGTTGCAAGAATAAATACTGGAAGCATAAGGCTGGAAGTTGTTTCCAACTCCGAAGAATTAAAAAAAGAAAATAATGAACTTATTTTAGAAATAAAAAAATAAAAAACTATTCGTCAAGAAAACCGAAGTCCTCGCTGTCGATTGAGGATCCTTCTTCTATCTCTTCAACTTTGTGAAGTTCTAGTTTTTCTTCCTCCATTGTTTTATAGTACCACGTAGACGCAGTAGGAACTTTGTTCCCTTATTTACCTCGTTTTTGTTATTCCCTAAAAAAATCCGATGTTTTTAAATATTTCTGTTGGAAAGGATATGAATTTTTGACTCGCTAACGCTCGATATTGATAAAATTTTAATGATGATTTCCAGTTTCACATATTATTCTATCAATCTTCGCGAGATTTACGAGTGAACAATTTTTATCGCATTTAAGAAAGAATTCTCAATTTGAGGCTATTAAGAAGAAAGCTCTGTCGAATATTTCTCTTATGTTCTTTTTTTCCGGCGTAACCTCAAGAGAATTTCTCATATTGCTTAACTTTGATTGAATTTCTATCCAGTTTATGAAAACTTTTGCTGACTCTAAAGGCCTGAATCCACTGCTGTCCCAGGAAGGATGAAGTGTAAGAAAGTCTTTTGCATTTTGCTCGGAAGCATAGATGAGAGAATAAGTTTCAGAATACGATACACTTATTTTAACATCAATTGCATTTGGTACATTTTGGACGGGCATTGGCTGTATTAGGAATTTATCTTTGCCCAATCTTACATACATATTATATATTACTTTATCTTCTCCACTTTCCGACGGAGAAACAAAAATTATTTGAGCATCAATAGAACCATCTACTAAGCTGGCTGTTTCTTCTTCTATTAATCCTCTAAGCTCTTCATCGTTTTTAAAAGCCTTATCCTCGGCATATGTGAGTCCGCCCTTTATTCCTCTTTCTTCAGACTGAGAGGGAAATCTGAAAGCATTCATGTCTTTTATTAATTGGTCTTCAACGAACTCTTGTGATAAAAATAGAGATGCTTGCATTGAGGTTACAGGAATTCTAACCTCTCTAACCATTGTAGGAAGTTGTATGTCCTTGAATTCCTCGTTGATTTTTAAATCTCCCAAAGGAGAGTTAAATTCAAAGTTTATTAAATTAAAGTCAGTAACTTCTCTTAGTCCTAAACAGCTCATTGCCTCTGCGAGCTTTTTTTCGTTTTCCGTTAATTCTTCGTATATTTTTATAAGAACTTCTTTCTTAGTTTCCCAGTTTTCAGCTTCGTAGTATAGAGAATCATAAAACTCTTTTGCAAATTCTACATTAAGACTTTCTTCCAGGGCTTTTCTTTTTTTAACTTCTTTTGTAAGCTCCAATTCGCACCATCCTCCCCTTTCAGAATATTTTTCCTGCAGGTCTGATATAAAATCAAATTTTTCTCCTGAGCTGCTAAAAAATAATATTCCTTCTGTTTCATGTTTGTTTGTCTTACAAATGCCGTTTGCCACAAATTCTTCTTTTATTTCTGCGGACATGTCTTTGGAAGAAGATGATTTAAAAACTCTTTTGTCTATTGGTGCTGTATCGTCGGACAATTCAACGTTTTGATCATCTCGAACTATTCCTGTTCTAAAGGGACGGGCAATTTCTCCTTCATAAGTTCTTTTCGTAATTGTTGATGGATCTACTTCTCCAAAACAATCTCCTCCTAATGGATCTTCACACACTCCAGATGTAATTCCGGTTCCTGTTATTGGATTGCCTGTCATTTCAACTACTTGACCTGAGATTGTTATTCCCGAG
>CAYHJV010000061.1:0-5238 GCA_964357045.1 Candidatus Woesearchaeota archaeon
AAATAATTAACCACGCCTGCTTTTTTATGAGTGAAATTAAGTTTGATTATAAAAATGGTCAGTTCTTCTTAGAAAGAGCTGAAGGGGAGAAATTTGAGTGTTGCGAAGTCTCGCCAAAAAATAATCCATTTAAGTCGGTAAATTTTTATAGAACAGGGAATAATTTTAGTTATGTTCGGGGAAGAATAGATTTCTCCGATAATTGTGACAATAACGTGATTATTTCAGATCAGAATGAAATAGTAATCTCTGACACTAAAAATTCATTCATATCAGTCAATAATGGAAAATTATCAATCATTCCAATAAGTGAAGTAGAAACGTCTTTTGATATGGGGATGGGTTTATTAAAGAATAAGGAAATTGTGTATAACATCCCAAAAAAAGTTTTGAAAAGAGAAAGATTAAAAAGAAAAGATAGAGGAGATTTAGAGAAGATACTCGTAGAAAACTATCAGATACATCCAGTCCAATTAGATGAGATAAAAGAAAGTGCAAAAAATAATGGAATATTTTATATCTCGGATGGATATAATAATTATGTTTTCAAATATGTTGGAGAAAATGAAAAAAGAGTTAAAGCAATAGCAGAAGTTGCAGAAAGTATGCCATCTTTATTTCCTGCTATGAAAAAGACAATAAAAGGAGAGGCCGGGGTTATCTTGGAAGATGGAATTTATGGGTTAGGGGAATTTATAATTGGACAACATAATACTAAAAGAGATTTAAGTTATTTTGCAAAATTAGGAGAGTATATCTCTTTTATGCACGACCAATTATCAGCATTAATTGAAAGAAACCCTATCCTAAAAAAAGAATTTTTAACAGATGCCAAGCATCTTAGTGAGAGTAATTTGATAGCGTTAGGTATTGATCTTTCTATTGCGGGATTTAAAGGCATCAATTCAGAGATTAGCCGTTTTGCAAAATCTAAGTTAAGTAAAGAAATTGAATCTCTTCCAGAGTGCATGATTCATGGAGATTTAAACTGGTCTAATGTGATAGTAACTCCCAAAGAATTTAAATTTATTGACCTTGAAAGGCTGAAAATGTCAAAAAGAATATGCGAATTAGAATCTCCTCTTATATTTGGAGGAAATATGGCCATACCTTTTTATCTTGGAGGAAGCCTAAAATCACTTATAGATGGATATAATAACTCTGCAAAATCTCCCATAAGTGATAAAGAATATCGGCTGAGTATAGATTTGGTAAAATACGCTTTAGTAAAAAATTTTGTTATAAGAAATATTAGGAGAGGAGAAAAATCTAACACTAAAGAAAACCTCTTAGCAAATTTATCTGTATTAAGTAGAGAGGATTTTTAAGATGGATAGAATATTATGCGTTCCTCAGAGAGGAATTGGCGATTTTGTTCATACACTCCCTTTGATACACAGCTTAAGAAATGCCTTTAAAGATTGCGAAATAGTTATTCCTGTAATTGACAAACGCCAAGAAGAAGATAGCCGTTCTCTAGAAAAATTATGTAAAGGGATGGTTCATTTTTCTTATGGGTCAATTAACGAGAATTTTGAATCAAAAAGAATCTCATTTTACAGAATCAAAGATTTTCCTGAAAGATATAAGTTAGAAACAAAAGAAAGGATGCATTTTGAAAAAGAAATGTATGAGTATTACCTAAATGGAAAAGAGTATGATTTGGCAATTGTCTTAAGAAATTTTTGTATAGATACTCTCTTTTGCCACAATCAGTTTTCTCTAAAAGATATCCAAAAAAAAGACAATGAACACGTAGTTGATAGAAATTTAAGATTCACAGAGATTCTTGACGTGCCTAAATTATTTGTTTTTACATTGAACGTTGAAAGGACTGAACCACCTAAAAACATATTTGAAGAAACAATAGATCTCCCGCCAAATTATGTGGTTTTTGTGTTGGGTTCAGGAAGACCAAGTAAAAAATGGACTGCAAAAGGATACAAGGAAATAGCAGATTTTTGTAAATCTAAAGAATATTCTCCCGTGTTAGTTGGCTCAGCAGAGGATTATCAAATGTCAAGAAGTATAGATACCAAAGGGATAGTTAATTTAATAACAAACAAGGGTTCATTATTAGATTTGGAGAATTTTTGCAGAACATCTTTAGGAGCAAAAGCAGTTATAGGTCCCGATACGGGATTAACTCACCTCTCTGATGCAATTGGTGCAAAGGTTGTTAGTTTATATGGTCCAACTCGCCCTTATAAATTTGCTCCGTATAATAACAAAGAATTTGTAGTATCTACAAACAACACAAGTAAATCAATGGAAAATATAAAGTCTAGGGATGTAATTCGCAAACTAGAGATGATTTTGTAAAATTGAGAAATTTTCAAATCTATAAACCAAAATAATATTATCTTGTTATTTTGATATGATAAATGTAAGTCCCTTTAAAGTAACAGTGCCACCAAAACAAAACCTTTTTAAGCCATTCTTTATCTATAATATTATGGTGTTCAAAATTAACATTTCAGACAAATCCGGAAAGACCTATAAATTAGAATTAGAAAACGAAGGTCTTAACGGAAAAGAAATTAAAGAAAAAATTCTCGGAAATGAACTTCTCCCAGCTTTAGAAGGATATGAATTAGAAATCACAGGAGCAAGCGATAAAGCAGGTTTTCCATCTTTCCAAAATGTTGAAGGTGTTGGCTTAAAGCGAGTTCTATTAACTTACGGCAAAGGTATGAACAAAAGACCAAAACATGAGAACAAAAGAAAGAGGACAAAAAACAGGCCAAAGGGGCTTAGATTAAGAAAAACCGTCAGAGGAAAAGTGATCTCTCCAGATATAGTTCAAATTAATCTTAAAGTTACAAAAAATGGAAACAAACCTCTTATAGAAATATTTCCAGAGCAAAACAAAGCACCAGAAGCTAAAGCATCAAAAGAAAATTCTGAATAAAAATGAATCTTAAAAATATTCTATTGGCTAGTACTACAATTTTATCTCTAGCAACAATTTCTGGTTGTTCCAAGCATGAATCATTAAACGGAACTTATGAATCAAGCCACAAAAGAACGGACAATATGAAATTAATTATGATAGAAGGCAAATGGTATCAGACAAAAAGAGTAGATACGCAATCTTTAGAATTGGGAAAGGATTATATTTTTGAGCTGACAAAACCTTTAATCGGTGATGAATATATAAGCGGATTTAAGCCAGCAAATAAACCTAATCACTGGATTTAATTAACATAAAAAATGTCTATTTGTTCTCTTTCTCCAGTAACAACAAAATAGAAAGATTTATAAAACCTAAAATTATGGAAATATCATGGTAAAAGTTTATATAAAAGAATCGGGGAATAGGAAAAAGCCTAAGGAAGGTTTTGGTTATATAGTTGGAACTGATGTTATAGGGTATAGTCACTTATTATACAGAACAAGGGCTAGATTCTTAGATGGACATTTCATTTTAGAAGAAACGCATGATAGAGGCTCTGACCCAAAATACCATCAATTTAAAATAATGAGTAAATCTAAGAGCATAGATAAAAGTATAGACAAAATTCTGTATCCTAAAGCAAAAAAAGAAGCGGGTGAGTTCTTAAAAGAATTGATTCCAGAATTAGAAGATAGAACTTCTACAGGAAAGTCTATAGAAGAAAAAATAAGTCAAACAAATAAAAAATGAAATCCAGAGATAACATAGACAAGTACAGAAGTCCTATGACTGTTCAAGAAAACAGCTCAACTAGTACTGACTACGATTTGCAAGAGGACAATGCAGAAATAGATTTGGCAGAAGGTAATCTTGATCCTGATACTGATAAAATGCATGATCTTGTAAGTATAATGAAATATCATAGAAAAGGAAGTGTATAAAATGACAGAAAACTACACAATATATCAAACAGAGGTTGTCCCAAAAGGACAAAATATTAGAAATCCGGCAATAACAAACGTAGCACAGCCAGAGTTTTATGCAATTATACAAGATTTGGCCAGGGATAATGGCGCTTTTGCAACTTCAAGATATGATTTAAGAGGGAAAAGTAAAGGGGAGGATAGTGCTTTTGTTTTCTTTACAAAAGAAGAACAAGCCCAAAAATTTAAAGAAATTGTTATTGATAAGAACATATCAAATGGCATATGGATTAGGGAAATATCAAAGAATGATTTAAAAGAAAAAATAAAAACCGCACAAGTCAAATTAAACAATATAAAATGAAAAAAACATTAGCTACGATAGCATTAGCAGGTATTGGCCTTCTTGGAAGTGGATGTGAAAAACAAGAATTCAAAGGCACTTACACAGGAGTAAGGTATGATGGAGATGGGGGCGGTAAAATATTCGTTAGCGGACAAAAATACAATATTGGTGCTATAAACCCAGATACTTTAGCAAAAAATCAAGAATATACTTTCGAATTAACAGATTCTCCTTTTGGCGATTACATAAGTGATGTTAAAACATCAAATTAATTCTCGAAACAATCATTATTCCTTCATAATTCTTTTAAACAATCTTTCTCAACTTAATCCATGGTTGAAATTAAAAGAGTGAAAAAGCTTTTTGATACTTCTCCAAATATTCTTGCCATTGTGAATTTTCCAGAAAATGTCTATGAAGGAAAGCCGTTGCCGGCAAGAGGTTATATATTTGATACAGAATTTAATGAAATATATGGAGAACTAGAAAATGCTGTTGAGCATTTTATTAAAAGAACAAAAAAAATTTATCCTGGAGAATCAAAATACCTTCTGGGTTTTGTAAAGGGAAAAAATTGGGAAAAAATTCCCGGTGTTGTAAATAGATGGGACAGGGACATAGTTTATATGGAGTTTGAACTCTCAAAAGATTCTAATAGATATAAAACAAATCCTTTCATGACAAAAGATCCATCATTATCAAGAAACTTGGACATTGAATCTTTTGGATTTGGTGGATTAGAAAGAGAAAAACCAAACCTCAGTGATGATATGTTAATGATAGCCGGACATGAAAGATTTCTGGCAAGAACACTTTCCTTTGAACAATATACAAGCAGCTTCCCGCAATTTCCAGAACATTATGGAATAAAATATATAGAATAAATTATTTTCAACAACCTTTAAAAACTCCTCATTTTTTCTTAGTTTATGACTATGAACCTTTCAAAAAGGTTCCCAAACTCAACCATGATAAAACACCCTGAAGAAAAAATAACAAATTTACCTGAGTTAAACGTCGGTGTGATAGGCCACATTGACCATGGAAAAACAACATTGCTAAGCAAACTTACT
>CAYHJV010000062.1:0-3959 GCA_964357045.1 Candidatus Woesearchaeota archaeon
AATTTCATAAATATTCGTCGATAAAACCAAATAATTTCTATTGCGCAATTTCTTTGTAAGAAGAAATCACTTCACACAATCTCCTACTATTGGCTTAACTTATTAGAATTACAACTAGATGACTGCTTATACATACCTCATACTTTAATTTTGTTCGAGAGTAAAAAACCCCGCCCTATTAAAGCACTCATCTGTTTCTGCTTCCAAAAATGAAAGCTGATGAATGAAAATTTTTGATTTTCCATTCTGATACTTTAACTTTGAGAAAAAGACATTTATAAATGTTTCGACGATGTTTTGAATAATTTGCGACGGGAATTTTGGAGAATTAGTTGTGGAGATTTTGAGATTTATCATAAATTTTTATACACAACGACCATCATTACACATAGTGCCGTATGGACAATTTAGTGATATATTGAAAGGGAATTTTTCATAACAATTATATTCCATTAATATTGTGTTAGACAGACAATAATCTGTATAATTATAAGAATTTGGATTGTTATTTTTATCATATTTAATTCCATTAACAATTCCTTTTATGGTAATCGGATCAATCCCACCCTCAGTATCACTATTATCACTATCTTTGCAAGAATCACACAAAAGACTGTATTCTCCAAATAAAGAATGATTATCTTTAATTATTGTCTCATTACAACTTACTCTAGCGAGAGGCTCACGTATATAACCTTTAGTCCCAAAAATAATTGCAGTTATCGCGATTAATCCTAATACCACTAAAATTATTACAATCCAAGTTTTCATCTTTTTTAATCCTTAAAATAAGTGAAAAATCTTTTTAATCCTTTCCTTACGCAACAAAAATGTTTAAAAACGTAATTTCATTTTTGTTCTAGTTTTAAAATGTCAGACCCAAGCCACACACAAAAGAGGATGCAGGATATTCAAAGAGAAGAAAGTTTCTCAGATGCCTTTTCTAAAATAGTTTCTGGAAAGTCGGGATACAAAGCAGTTATTGAAAAAAAACACGTTATAATAAAGTGTTCTGGTTGTGAAAAGATTTTAGACGAAGGAATAAAGTTCTGCCCCGACTGCGGAACTAAAGTTTGGATTAAACCGACGAAATGCCCGCAATGCACAAAAGCAGTTTTCCAGGACGATAAATTCTGTCAGGAATGCGGAATGAGTTTAGAGAAGCCGGTGTAAGGATTAAGCCGCTCTACTCGCTACTTCGCTCGGCTATTAGTCTTTTAAATTTGCCCTCGCGAAGTCGCTCGCCCCTCATTGATAATTTTTAGTTAAGGGGCTCGCTTAAAAATTGCTCACTCGCTAAAGCTCGCTCGATATTTTATTATATTGTTAACTAAACTCGCTAGTAAATAATGCATTAAAACTTTTTGAGCGTAGCGCCTTGGCGAAAGCCTGGCGCGAAGTTAAGTTAATTTGTGAGCTCTTTAGAACGAACGTATCAAAATCCTTTTATACTTCCTTAATTTTTTATAAAAATGCCAACATTCGTTATTCACGAACATCACTCAAGAAACCTTCATTGGGATTTAAGACTAGAAAGCGGAGGAGTTTTAAAAAGCTGGGCTGTTCCAAAGCTGCCTCCTTCAAGAAAAGGAATGAGAAGACTTGCAATTCAAGTTGATGATCATCCAAAATCTTATGGAAATTTTGAAGGGGAAATAAAAGAAGGCTACGGAAAAGGAATGGTAAAAATTTGGGATAAAGGAAATTATAAGTTAGAAGAAAAAACATCAAGCAAAATAGTTTTTTATCTTCAAGGAAAAAGACTCAAAGGAAAATATGTTTTGATAAAAACAAATTTCTTAGATAAAAAGAATACTTGGTTATTTATGAAGATTGCGTGAAATTGTTAACACTTTTCTCTAATCTGTTTATTCTATCTAAAACTCCAGAATGTTGAAGAATTAAAAAAGGAGCATTTTCTACTATTTCCCTCACTCTGTTATTGAAATCATTTATTTTATAATCCACCTTATTTACGAGATTTATTATTTCACCAATAGGTTTTCTTAATAGGTATAAAGATAACTCAGTCTTGTCTTTATTTCTATAAGTACTTACAACTCTTCCTCTAGAAAATTTGAGCCATTGTTTAAATGCATTTCTTTGCCCAAGCAAGCTTGTGTAAGGGACCGTTTGATAAGACCTTCCATTAGTTGAATAAAACTCAATTCTTAATTGAATTTTGCTTTTCGGTTTTAGAACTTCTTTCATACAATTAATATATCCCTCTATTTTTTAAAACTATTGTGATAGAAAATAAACTTAACTAATCAACTTTTCTAAAACCCCGTAACCATTCTCAAACCAAGAAGTATTAACTAAAACAAAAACATAAGCGCTTGTTATTAAAGGAACTGTTAATTTTGACGCATAATTTTTCTTGCTTGAATAATTTGTTTTTGCGTTATTCATTTTATTCAAACTCCATACACGGCACCCGGTTCAGCCATTACCTTTCTCATCTTTTCTGTAATTTCATCGCCTCTTTCACCAGTCCAATATTCCAAATCAGGAAGGTCTGCTTTGATTCCTTTGGCTTTGCAATACCCCTTTGCCAACAAGTAGAAAATAACTCCAAGACTTTTTGTGCTTTTATTATTGCCTATTACCACTTTATTTGCCCCGCTTGAAAAATTATTAGTGTCGCAAACCATTAAAACATTTTTTCTAACTTTCAATGTATCGTGAAGTGCGTTTCTGTCAAGCCAGTGATCAGTTATTATAGTTAGTTCAGTTTCAAAGAAGTTTGGCAGCTTTGTATTAGTTAAAATTCCAGCTGGATATTTCTTTGTGAAAGCCCTTATGCCTGTTGCTTCTGAAAACATTTTTATAACATTCCAACCAGCTTGTCTTTTACAAACCACAATTACATCTTCAGGATTAAATTTGGATAAGAATTCAATTCCCTCTTTCAATTTTTCGTCAATTAAATCGGTGTTGAAAATAGCAAGTCCATCGGCCCTTCTTCTATAAACAAAAGGCTTCATGTTAGGAGTAACAACTCTTGTCCCAAGATAAATTCCTGACTTAACGTACTCCTCAAGGGGAATAAGCATGTCTGATTTTTTCTTGATTTTGATTTGTTCTTTAAGCTCTTCAGTCACAGGCAAGTTCTCAATCTTACCCTGCAACTTCGCAACTTTTTCTAATAACTTTCTTTTCTTTTCCTCAATATCACCAGAAGTAGATTCAGCTCGGGCCATTTCCTCAAATTCTTTTGTTGCTTCTTCATCTAGGCTTTCTTCTTCCTCGGCAGCTTCTTCAGAAACACCGCTTTTTTTTATATCTTCGACTATTTCTGTAGGTGTTTCTGTTTCTTCCTTTTTCTTCGTTTTTTTGTCTGGCATGGTTTAGTTTTGTCTAATCTTTTTTAAAAAGATTATTGACATAAGAATTCAGATGAAAATTAGTTTAAAAAGTTATTCATTAAACCCTCTTAGGACTTCTAACTTCTTAATTAAACCCGCATGCTCTTTTTTCTCATAATCTGAGAGATATTTTTCCAAATACCTTTTTGCCTTAATGCTAGAAAGGTTATGCGCTTTGATTAAATCAATATCTTTTTCCAGCATTTTTGTCTTGTTAAAAGTATGATAAAATGCAACATCTCTAAAGGATGCAGGAATTTCTTTCCATACATCAATCTGATAAAAATCAAAAGTATGATTATTCCCAGAAATATCTCTAAAAGTATGTTTTACCTTTCCAACATTTGCCTGACCCAAATCTATGCCTATGGACTCCATTTTATCCTCTGATTGTGGCTCACTTAAAATAATTTGATAGTTAAGTATAACACGGCTTCCTGGTGTGGGCTCTTTTTTAGGCACGATAGAATAATGAATTTTATCCTCTTTAGAAACATAAACTTCATTATCCCTATTTGGGGGAATAGATAATCTTTTTCCTTCTATTTCTATTGGAATTTCAGTGATATCTTCTAATCTTTTCCCAACAAG
>CAYHJV010000062.1:4059-5218 GCA_964357045.1 Candidatus Woesearchaeota archaeon
TTATCTTCGCTTCTCTTTCTTCCGAAGTGTTTCACGAAGTAAACCTTCGCATGAAAGAATTTCAAAAGTTTTTTTCTATTTCTATTAGCCTATTTATTTTTGAAATTCTTTCTTTTCCGGAAATACCGCACTTTAAAAAATCTGCCTGAAACCCAAAAGCTAAATCGGCCAAAATATTTTCTTCTGTCTCTCCGCTTCTATGGGAAAAAACTATTTTAATATTATTTTCCTTTGCCATTTTACAAACTCTTGCAACCTCAAGCAAAGAGCCGCATTGGTTTGGTTTTACAATTAATGCATTTATACTTTTTTTCTCAATTGCTTTCATAAGTCTTTTAGAATTTGTAACAGTTAAGTCATCTCCCACAATTAAACTATGGGGATTTTTCTTCAGCAGTTTCGCAAAACTTTCAAAATCCTCTTCGCTGAAAGGGTCTTCAATATAAAAAAGTCCGTAATTTTTAATTAAATTATCAATGTAATTCAACTGTTCTTCTTCTGTTCTTGTAAGTCTAGGATTTTCGTAATGGTATTTTTTTCTTTTATAAAAAATAGATGAAGCAATATCCAATCCTAATGGAACATTGGCGGTATTTAAAATGTCCAAAATTTCTTTTTCATTAAGAGAAACCATCCATGCATTTTCATCATTCTTTTTTCCTTTGAATTTTTCATCTTTTTCTTTTATTAAATATTCAACATCTCTCTGGATTTTTTTGTTTAATTCAAAAGCTTCTTTAACAGTTTTAGTTCCAGGTATTAGAAGAAATTCCTGAAAGTCCGGTCTTTTATCTTTTGTATCACTATGTACTCCTCCGCCAATACAATTTCCAACAAGTCTCGGGAAGTTTTTTGCCTTTGGGTTTATCAATTCCCAAACTTCTTTTTTTTGTTCTTTTGCCAAAGCTTTTAACACTGCGGATTCCAGAGCAAAAAAAGTGTTTGCTCCAACATGGCCGTCAAGTATATCTTCAACTCTTCTTAAATCGTTGAACTCCTCTATAGATTCCTCTGAAAAATAATCTTTGAATTTTTTTATAGATTTTATATCTTCATCAAGATTTTTTTTGTATGATTTTGCTTCATATTTCCCTGTGGACTTTCCAGTGGGAGAACTTGCAGAAAACTTCCCAACATTAGTATCAATAGAAACAAGAAT
>CAYHJV010000063.1:0-5184 GCA_964357045.1 Candidatus Woesearchaeota archaeon
TGATATATGGGACAAAAAATTCAACTCTTTAAGGCAGAAATCTGAAGTTGTTCAATTAAAAGAAATAGATTACAAAACAATAGTCGACGTTTTAATTCAAATATTAAAAAAAGAAGACTTGTTCATCCCTCATGATATCCTGGCAAAAATAGCAATAAACGCAAAGGGAGATTTAAGAGCCGCCATAAATGACCTGCAGACAGCATCAAAATTGGACGACCCTTCAAAAATAGTTCTCGACGACAGAAACAAAGAAATAGACATCTTCAATGCATTAAGACTTATTTTTAAAGGAAAACCCAATGAAAGCACCTTAAAAATTTTCGATTCAGTTAATATGCCTCTTGATGAAATAATTTTGTGGGTTGAAGAAAACATACCAACAGAATATTCTGGAGAGGAGCTGGCAAAAGCTTATGATAGATTAAGTAAAGTTGACTTATTCAAAGGCAGAATCTACAAACAGCAATATTGGAGATTTTTGATCTATGAAAACTTTTTTTTGAGTTATGGAATATCTTCAGCAAAAAAAGAAACCAAAACAGGATTTACAAGCTACAAAAAGCCAGACAGAATCTTAAAAATTTGGCTTAACAATCAAAGAACAGCAAAGAAAAAATCAATTGCTCAGAAATATGCAAAGCGCGTTCATGTAGGAGAAAAAAGAGCACTGCAAGAATTTCCAATTTTAAAAAACATAATTAAAAGTAACGTAAAAATCCAGAAAGAACTAAAACTCACGCCGGAAGAACTTGAGTATCTGGAGAATGGGAAATAATTATGATGTATTCCAAGCAAGAAACTTGTAATTAGCATTAGTGGAAACGTTTGAAATCTTTTTTCCCTTTTCCAACTCATGATAACCTAAAACTTCAAAATAGGCGTCTCTTTCCTCATAATAAACTTCAACTTTTGCACCGTGTTTTAATATTTCTGGAGGATTCATTATGCAAAAATTTCTTGATCTCAGGTCATCTCTTAACTTAAATTTTAAAACGAGCTCTTTTGGATCATAAACTGGGTTTTCAACAATTCCCTCCAAACTCTCATTTGGAGCAGGAGAAAGGCTCGTGTCTGCCCCATATTTGAATAGAGCAAAATTATTAGTCATAACCCATTAAAACAAAAATATCTATTTAAAAATTATGGTGATATCTAAGCACTCTTCTTAGCCAACTCTTCATCAATAATAACCTTGAACTGTTCAAAAGGATAAGCTCCCCCTAAAAATCTCCCGTTAATGAAAAATCCTGGTGTTCCTTGAACCCCGGCTGCAATTCCATCATCCAAATCATTTGCAACCTCGCCGGCCATTTCCCCCGAATCCAAGCAAGTGTTAAATTTATCCGTATTAAGTTTTAAATCTTGCGCGTATTTCTTAAGGCTCGCTATATCAAGGGCATTTTGATTCCCAAACAAATTATCATGATATTCCCAATATTTACCTTGGACATCTGCACATTCGGCGGCCTCAGCAGCTTTTTGTGCATAAGGATGAATGCTGCTCAAAGGGAAATCTCTGTAAACAAATTTAACTTTACCTGTATCAATATATTGAGTTTTAATTAAAGGCAATGTATCTATCAAAAATTTACTGCAAAAAGGACATTGGTAATCAGAAAATTCAATTATTGTCACCGGCGCATTTGGGTCTCCAAGAATAGGGTCATCATCAAGACTCACATCAACAACCTGAGCGCTTGTAGGTTCCGTGCTTCCACCAATTCCAGCAGCACCAGTTCCTTGTTGAGCCAATAAATCTAAAGGAGTCAAACCCTGAACTACATTCTTTCCGTCAGCGGTAACATAAATCGGAACTTCCTGCCCCTGATATAATACAACAACTTCATACAAGCCGCTTACCATATTCGTTTCAACAATGCTTACAGGAGTATCAACTTGAGCATTAATGAAATCTAAAATCTTGCCTTCTACTTCACTCTGCGGAACAACTACTGCTCCCCCCGTTATGGCAGAACCAGTAATGCTTCCAAAATTATTCATCAAAAGAATTAAAGTAACAACTCCCAAAGCAAGAGTAGCAACAACCCAAGGATTTTCCCTAAATCTTTCAGTCATACTTTTACCTTTAATAATTGCAGGAGCACTAGGCGAAATCTCTGTCTTTTTAATTTTAACAACTTTAGAGGACTTTACATCAGAAACTTCCCCGCTTTCGCCGCTTTCCCCTTCCATCAATGAAACATGAAAAAGTCTTTTATAAAGATTTCTACTATCAATAACTATAAAAATATCTCATGCTTTTACCGATCATGTCTTACGATATAATTTTAGGAAGAGATGAATCCGATAAAAAAGCGTTCAAAGACAAAGGATTGGTCTTCATGGGAAAGGGTTACGTAAAAATGGGCCAATATACTTCTTTAAGCAACAAAATTTTTATGGATGTAGCAAGAAGTCACGTAATACTTGTTGCAGGAAAAAGAGGTTCAGGTAAATCTTACACATTAGGTGTTATTGCAGAAGAGTTATCAAACCTTTCAAAGGAAACAAATCAAAATCTTGCCTCCTTAATTTTTGACACAATGGGAATTTACTGGACAATGAAATACAGAAATGAGAAAGATAGAGAGTTGCTAGCTGAATGGGGCCTAACTGGAAAGAGCCTGCCTGTAAAAATTTTTGTACCTTTTGGATATTATGATGAATATGTTGGTAAAGGAATCCCTGCAGATGAAAAGTTTGCTTTAGACCCAACAGAACTAAACGCTGAAGATTGGGTAATAACTTTTGGGCTCGACATAATAAACCCTATCTCAGTTTTAATAGAAAGAGTGATAAAAAACTTAGAGGCACAATCAACCTTCAACATTCAAAAAATAATCTCTGAAATAGAAGCAGATGTAAAAACATCAGAAGAGGTAAAGAATGCGGCAATCGGTTTGTACGAGGCAGCTGAAACCTGGGGTATTTTCGCGTCTTCCCCAAAAGGCTCAACACAGGTAAATGATTTGATAAAAGGGGGAACAACTTCGGTCTTAGACTTAAGTGTTTACAATTCAGTTGGAGCTTTTAATGTAAGAGCCCTAGTAATAAGTCTTTTATCAAGGAAAATTTTCAATCAGAGAATGACCGCCCGTAAATCTGAAGAAGTAAAATCAGTTGCAAAAGGACTTGATTTCTCAAGCTTTTCTGAAAAAAAAGAAAATCCTTTAGTTTGGCTTTTCATAGACGAAGCCCACGAATTTCTACCATTGAACGGAAAAACAATAGCAACAGACGCTTTAGTTCAATTGCTCAGAGAAGGAAGACAACCAGGAATTTCTCTTGTGCTCGCCACACAACAACCGGGCCAAATACACAGAGACGTAATGACACAATCAGACATTGTGATAAGCCATAGAGTTACATCAGCTCCTGACTTAGAAGCTCTCAATTATATAATGCAATCATACTTGCTTGAAAGCATAAAAAGATACATGGACGAATTACCCAGTTTAAAGGGCTCCGCAATAATTCTAGATGATAATTCTGAAAGAATCTACCCTGCAAGAATAAGGCCTAGATTTACGTGGCATGGCGGTGAAGCCCCGACAGCTATTAAGGCTGAGAAGAAGATTTAAGGAAAAGAGAAGGTTTAAAAGAAAGGAAACAAAACCTGTTCTATGAAACTATCTTATTTTTTAAATGCGGCGGAAGAACTTGCAGAAATAATTTGGCCTATAAAAGAAAAACTTGGAATAGTAGATCTAATATTACGTGGCTCAGTTGCAAGAAGAGTCCCAACTCCAGTGGATTTAGATATGGTAATTATTCACAACAATCCTGGATTAGATGTATATCAAGGATTATTAAGAAATAAGAGATTTAAGTCTGATAGAGAAGCATTTTATAATTTAAAAGAACACTTAAAAGAGATTGATTTGATCAAATTACTAAAGGGAGCAAAGGTTGATGAGTTAATCTCTAAAGAATTGTTTCACACTTCTTATATGAATATTTCCTACTTCACTGATAATAACTACAGAAGAAAATGGAATAGTGAGAATAACTTTGATTTCCCACAAATCATTTTCAACGAAGGTCTTTTATGGAATCCCTCAACAAAAAAATATGATATTCCAGCACTAAAAAAATATACTTTACCATCCAAAGTCAAAGTATCTTAAAATCTACCCTCACTCTAAACTTATAAGGTGCAATTTCACCGGCATGTTTTATCTTTAAAACTTTAATTTTCTTTCCTATTTTTTTCGCTTCATTTTTAATTTTTTCAACAATTTCTTTTTCCTTATCCGATTCACAAAAATCATAATAGAAAATTCTTGTCCCTTTCTTTGACAGAGTAAAAGCCTCTTTTAGAAAACTATCTTTAAGCTGCGGGCGAGGCATAACTATTAAATCAAACGTTTTATTTTGTTTTTTTAATCTTTGAGCAGCTCTCTTTATGTCCCCATCCAAAAAAACAATTTTATCTTTTACTCCGTTCAATTCAGCATTCAACCGAGCATATTTATTTGCAAACCTGTTAAGTTCATTAGAATAAACTTTCCCAGCTTTAGAATTTTTAGCAATAACAATACTAAAGGGTCCAACACCGGCAAACATAACCAAAATTTCATCGCCTTTTTTAACCAAACCGGCAATTTCTTTTCTCTCATTGCTTAAACGTGGAGAAAAATAAGTCTTATCAACATTAAACCTAAAAGTGCAATTATTTTCCCTGTACAGAACTTCTTTAATCTTCTCACCGGCAATAAATTTCGTTGAATGAATTCTAAGCCTACCTTTAACTCTTCCTGTTTTTTCCAAAACAGTTTTTATTGATTTCTGTTTCTTCATCAACTCTAAAGCATATTTCTTTTTCTGTTTCTGATTTAAATCTCTAGGAAACTTTACAATAGCTATATTCCCAAGCAAATCATAAGCCCGATGTTCATTTTTTACCATGTCTTGAAAAAACAAAAAGAGAATTTAAAGGTTGTTGTTAATTAAGAAGAATAAATTGCCTAGTCCCACTTCGCTTCGCCCTTTATTTTTGTAAAAATATTGATATAAAATTTAACATAAAAATAGGACAGTATAATTAAAAGTATAATCCTTATGAGCCTCAACGAATCATATTAAAAATCTTATAAATCATGAACGTTAGTTAACCAATTTTTATCATTACGAGCGAGTTTACGAGAGAGACAAATGTTTTTTAAACATCGCTTGCTTATT
>CAYHJV010000064.1:0-5085 GCA_964357045.1 Candidatus Woesearchaeota archaeon
CTTTGTCGTGTCTGATTCTCTTAAGTTAGAAAAAGATAAACTCCAATTTAAATCGCCCCCTAATTTATTTTTCCATTGTTGTTGTTTCTGAACGACTTCTTTATCATAATAATTTTTTAGCTCTAACATATTTACCTTTATAGAAAGTCCTTCCACATACTTTTTTATCTTGGCATATTGAATCAAATAACTAAGATTTGAGGGTGTTACTGGCCTATCAAGATATTCGGATGCCCATTTTGATGCTTCTCTTATTGTTAAAAACCTTGGTCTAAGAACCTCTTCTTTTAGTTCAGCCATGCTTTAATTAAGGATTTAAGAGAATATAAATTTTTCGGGCCATTCCTGAGTGATAATATTACCAAATAAATTACCATTAATTATTTATACCTAAAGTATTTTCCAAAAACATGCCAATAAACAAAGAATCCCTCGGCCTCGTTCACATATACACTGGCGAGGGAAAAGGCAAAACATCTGCAGGAATGGGGCTCGTTGTTAGGGCTTTGGGTAGAGGATTAAAGGTTAAAGTGATTCAGTTGTTTAAGAGAAATACAGGAGAACAATTTTTCTTTGATAATAAAATTGAATATCTGCAGTTCAAACCTTTGCATCCATATTTTAAAGATTACAAACAAGAGCAACTTGAAAGTTTGAAAAAAGAATTTCTTGAATTTTGGGAAAAAGCGATTTCTGATTTAGAAAATTATGATGTTGTTTTAATTGATGAGTTTGGGCCCGGAATAAATTGGAAAGTAATTCCTGAGGAAGTTGCTCTAAAATTTATTGAGAACAAGCCAAAACATACAGAATTAATTTTAACAGGAAGGGATTATCCTGCATCTGTTCTTGAGAAAGCCGATTATGTTTCTGAAGTGAAAAAAATAAAGCATCCTTATGATAAAGGGATTTTGGCGAGGGAAGGCATAGAGTACTAAGCCTTCGCGAACGACCACGCTTGGGCGTTCGGGGGAAGGGGTTGAATATTAAAAATAGCTGCTCGTAAACTCGCAGATGGATAGGTTGATAATAAAGAGTTTGAAAGGTTAACTTATATTATTTCAGGATTACTATTAAAATTTTATTAATAAGCGAGTGAAGCGAGCCAAAATAGGGGTGGTGGTCTGGGCTCATGACGGCAGAAAAAATAACATACAATCCCCTCCAACAATAAATATAAACCCTTTCTCTTTTTCTAAAAAATGATAATATGGCTTTTTATGGCTCTGGACTTGATTGTCCTTATTTCTGTAGGCATGGCTCATTTTGGATTTGGTTTTTCAACAGCCTTGTTATTAATGTCTTCCAGTTACTTGATTATAAAGGGAGGAATTTTTTTCAAAGAACCAATGAGCAAAATAGATGTTGCATTTGGGATTTATATTTTCCTCATGGCGATTTTCCACTTCACAACTTTTGTTGAATATATGATTTTTGGATGGTTTTTGTATAAGTTGGTTTTTACTTTAGTGGGATAGAGAGAGATCGTACGGAAATATTTTTAAGTTTGGAAGTTGAGAGGTAGTCAGGGAAATCTTTTTTTATATTCTGTAAGAATTCTATCAAAAACTTCTTCTGGAGTTCCAGCTCCGTTTATAACGGCGATGCTATTATCATCAATTATTTCCGGCAAAATTTTAGGTAAATCTAAATAATTTTTTCTTACTTTTTCCATAAATTCATGATTGCTGTCAAATTTCATTCTTTTATCACCATCTCTTTTTTCAAGTCTTTCGAATACAATTTCCACAGGAGTATCAATTAGAAAAGTTAAGTCGGGAGTTTTTATGTTTAATTTCTTGTTTAATGCAAAAATTGTTCCATAGGGGATTCCCTGTGCATGTTGAAATGCGCCTGTGCTATGATAATATCTGTCAGAAATAACATTTATCCCTTGATTAATTAAAGGTGCAAAAATATTGTTGTGGTCTCTTCTATCTAAATAAAAATAATGTAAAGCTTCGATTTGGTTAGTGTAAGGATTTCCATCCTTGGCCAACATTTCTCTAGCGCTTTTACCATGGCTACTAAAGTTAGTAGGTTCACGTGTCAGAAAAAGCGTGTTTCCTTTGTTCTCATCAAAGATATGACCTGATAATTTTTTTATCTGCGTCCCTTTCCCACAACCATTTATTCCCTCAAAAACAATAAATTTTCCCTTTGGCATTTTATCTGTTTCCTTCAAGTAATAAAGGTATTTTTACTAAAAACTCGCTCCTTTCTCTTTTATTTTCAAAAATTTCTTGTGCTACTGTTTCCAAAAGTTCTCCTTTAAGAACTCTTCTAAGCCCTCGTCTGTCTAAACCAGATAGTTTAGAAGAATCCAAAACATAATCGTTAAATGCCTCCCAAACATTTGGGGTGACTCGGCTTACTATTTCATTCCCTATAACATTTGCATACTGTCTTATTTCCAATTGTGCGTGAGAATCCATCCTCAAGGATAGGAAATGCAATAAATTATGCAAATCAATTTTCCAATAAGCCTCCGTGTAAGTGGATAGAGGCAAATCTTTTCTTGCTTGTTCTTTTGCAACTCCTTTGTCTAGTCTTTCCTTGTAAATTTCTTGTGCAAGATCGTGTAGCTCTTTTTCTCTTTTTGATAAATGTTCCCCAATAGCGTCTTCTAAAAAACCAGAGCTTCCTTGCTTATTACTTTTATCTTGAGTTCTCCACGCATTTGGAAGAGTTGTTTGCTTATCATCTATAGCTTCTGAATATCTTGTTGAATACTCATTTACATTGGCTGACCTATGTCTTATCCACTGCCTCCATGTATCCATAGGAACTTTAACGTGAAACTTCATTTCAACCATTTCAAAGGGGGTAGTATGCCTGTGCCTCATCAAATACCTAAGTAAACCTTTGTCCTCGCTTAATTTTTTTGTTCCTTTTCCATATGATATTCTAGCTGCTTGGACTATAGATTCATCTCCACCCATATAATCAACTAGCCTGACATGTCCCTTATCCAAAACAGGAAAAGCTTTACCGAGAATCTCTTCTGCTTCTGGAACAGTCACTCTTTTTGTTGTATAAAATTCCTCATTTTCCATATTCTCTTTAATTTATTTAACTATCGAGAGAACTTTATAAAGAAATATATTCTGAAAAATATAATACACAATTTTCAATAAAAATATTTATAAACACATTTAATTCTTAATAGATAGAGGTAGAAAATTGAAGAATTTAAAGACTAATATGACTAGCAATGAGGTTAAAGAGTTGACAAATGGTGAGTTTGATGTTTACACAAAGAAAGGGCTTGTACTTATAGATTTTTTCGCTGATTGGTGCATGCCTTGTTTAATGATGGGTCCTGTAATAGATGAGCTTAATGATAAATTCAAGGGAAAAATTAGGTTTGGTAAGGTAAATATTGAAGATTATTCTGAACTTGCGGAAAAGTTTGATGTTAGGTCAATTCCAAATTTTGTTCTTTTCAAGGATGGAAAGCCAGTTGAGAATTTTATAGGCTCTATGCCTTCCGAAGATTTTGAGGAAAGATTGAGGGAGTTTGTTTGATTTTTATTTCTCCCAAGAATCTCTATGTCTATGCCATGCAGTTATTCCTGAAACAGCTTGTGGTTTCACATGAGGTTTTAACTTTTTTATTTCCTCGATAGAATGCCCTTTAGAAAGTAAATTTACAATTTCTACTTTTTCTTTAGTATAATCCGGATGTTTTCTATCCACATAAGGAGTTATTTTTTCCCCTATTAATTTAGAGGCTGTAGAATCTTCTAATTTTTCTTCTAAAGAATCTTTTTTTATTGAAACGGGAGTATACCTTCTATTTTTTGATTCCTCCCAAACTCTATTAACTACTTCTTTAGAAAGATTTCCATTATGGGACGCTTCTAGATACAAACCATCCCAAAACCCATAAAAATCTATTTCTGGCAGTTGCTCTTTTTTATACCATCTTGACTCCTCAATAGAGTTTAATTTATCCGTATCAATTTCCCCATTATTAATTTGATCAACAAAAAGTTCAACTCTTAATTGATGGTTTTTTGGTAATCTATAAAAAAATTTAGCTGGAACTAAACTAAGTTCGGATGCTGGTTGAAAGGGTTTTTGAACTTTCAAATTTTCTAAAGATAATTTTTTGGAATCCTCATCCAATTTAGACAATTTTAGTTCAATCCTTTCCTTTAGTATATCTTTAAAATATTTATTCATATAAGCATCTGCTATTCTTTTCACTTTCTTTCCTGTTTTATCTCTAAGTTTTTCCATATCTTTTTTATCCACAGCGTAGAGCTTCCCACTATTAAATTTCTCTAGATCTGTCTCATTGGTAATAAATTTCCTAAGAAACTCTTTATCATCTAATCTAGGATCTCTTTTTTTTTCTATACTATCTGCAACATCATCAAAAGCCAGAATAAATTTCTCGCCTGTCCACTCTAATCTTTCTTTAACTTCTCTCATATCCTCACTAACATAGGAATTGGATAATTTATCAAAAGCAAATAAATCCATATACATGTTCCCTTTATTTTTAGAACGATATTTTAATCTACTACGACCAGAAAGGTAGGTTGGATCAAAAAGAGATACATCAACAGCCATCGCCATTGTGTTAGTCCTACATTTACTTTTTAGAAATTCTCTAATCATATCATTAAGATTAATATGTAAATTATTAACTCTTCCACTAAGAAGAGCATCTCCTACAGAAATTTTCTTATTATATAATAAATCAAGAATTTCAGTGTCATCTCCATCTGGCCTTTCTCTCAATATTTTTATAACATCTTTAATTTTTGAAGTAAAATATTCCACATCATGTTTTAGTACAAATTCTATTTTTGACTTTATTTCTTTATTCTCATGATAATCGTAATATTTTTCAGTTATACTTTTATTGAATGAGGATGCAATTTTTTTGTTTGGGAATTGTCAATTAATAATTTTGGGACTCTTGATGTTGTTTTAACTCTTCTATTAATATTTAAGAATAAAATAAAGGCACCTAAAAAAATCATTGAACCGATTAATGAGGCTGCAGCCATTATGTCTCCATATTGTTTTCTAATTAACCAAGGAGTTATCATTGAAATTACAACCAAAATA
>CAYHJV010000065.1:0-4986 GCA_964357045.1 Candidatus Woesearchaeota archaeon
ATATAGACCAGATAAAAAAAACTTGTCAGAAGAAAAATATAATTTTACTTGAAGATAATTGTGAATCATTAGGTACAGTTTATAAAGGCATTAAATTGGGGAATTTTGGAGAGGCATCGACTGTCTCATTTTATGTTGGACATCACATGTCAACAATTGAGGGTGGGGCAATTTGCACAGACGATGATGAACTAGCTATTATGTTAATATTGGTTAGAGCTCATGGTTGGGACAGAAACCTTAGTTTTGCAAGAAGAAAAGAACTGCAGAAAAAATTCAAGATAAATTCTACGTTCTATTCAAGATACACATTTTACGATTTAGGCTTTAATTTAAGACCTACAGAAATAAATGGATTTATAGGCAATATACAGCTTAAATTTATAGACGAAGTTATCAATAAAAGAAAAGATAATTTTCTAAAAATCGCTGGTAGAATTTATAAAAATACAGAAAAATATTTCCCTATCAGATTTAACCACATAGATCTTGTTTCCAATTTTGCTGTGCCGGTCGTCTGTAAGAACCAGGAAGTAAGAGACGAACTTGTTATAAAGTGCAGGAATAAAATTGAGATAAGACCAATTGTTGGAGGCGATATGACTAAGCAACCATTTTTCGAAAAATATATGGCGGAATTTAAAGGTATGGATACCAACGCTAAATTAGTACATGAGCAGGGACTTTATTTTGGAAATAATCCAGAACTAACGAATAGAGAGATAAATACAATTTTGAGTGTATTCAAATGAAAAATGGAAAACAATTTAAAGAAATTGAACTTTACCATAGTAACACATGTTTATGCCACAGGACCATCTTTTAAGCTTGAGGATTATCTAAAAGATAAAGTCAACAACCTCGTTTTTATAGGACATCCTTTTTCTTTCTCAAAAGATACGCGCTCATTCTTAAGGGTTTATAGAAAAGGAAAATTAGTAGTAGATAAAAGATTTGTTAAATGGAAAGGTTCAGAGTTTGTATTCTATCTAAAAGATTTACTTCTTACCCTCTTCTGGTACTTTAAATATTCAAAAAAGAACGATTATTTTATAGGAGTAAACAATTTTAACGTTTTTGCCGGGCTTTTACTTGGTTTATTCACAGGTGTCGGGAGAATTATTTTTTACACAATCGATTACATCCCGCAAAGATTCAATAATCCTATCTTAAATTCCATATACCATTGGCTAGATAGGCTCGCGATATCAAAAAGTCACAGAGTATGGAACCTCTCCTCGATTATGGTTGAAGAGAGGGAAAAACGAGGAGTAGATACTCGATATAGAAAAAAACAAATAGTCGTTCCGATAGGAACAGATATATCTCCAAAGCTTGTATCCCTTAATAAAGTCAAAAGACATAGAATAGTATTCTTGGGACATTTGTTAAGGAAACAAGGAGTAGAGCTTCTGGTTTCCGCGATGAGAGATGTTGTAGAAAAAGTTCCCCAAGCCAATCTTCTTATAATTGGCGGTGGTGAATTAGAAGAGAAATTAAAGAAAGATGTTATTCGACTAAACTTAGAAAAACACGTAGAGTTCACCGGATTTGTTAAAGAATTTTCGCAGGTCCAAAAACTCTTAAAAGACTCTGCTTTAGCAGTTGCTCCATACGTTGATGACAGTAAAACATATACGAGGTATACAGATCCTGGCAAACCTAAAGACTATATGGCCTCTGGTCTGCCAGTAGTTATCACAAAAGTACCGCAAGTAGCATGGGAGATCGAGAAAAATAAATGCGGAATTGCAATAGACTGCAAAAAAGAACAATTGGTAGAAGCTTTAGTAAAGCTACTTAAAGATGACAATCTTTGGAGCTCTTTTAGAAGAAATGCATTTAAAATGGCGAAAAAGTATGAATGGAAGAAAATTTTTAACAAGGCTTTTTCGGAAACTTTATGAGTCCATTAGTCTCAATTATTATTGTTAATTGGAATTCTAGAGAAGACTTAAAAGAATGCTTTGAGTCTCTTTTTAAGATCTCTTACAAAAATTACGAGGTGATTATGGTGGATAACGGTTCAAAAGATGATTCTGTTGAATTTGTAGAAAAGAATTTTCCTAAAGTTTTTATTGCTAAATCAAAAGTAAATTTAGGATTTGCAGGAGGAAATAATTTAGGTTTTAAGGAAAGTCACGGGGAATATATATTGTTACTTAACAATGATACAATAGTACCCCCCGACTTTTTAGGAGAACTGGTTAATTTTATGGAAAAGAGAAAAGATGTGGGAATAGTTCAGCCAAAGATACTATTCCATAGACCTGGCACACCCCTTCATCATAGAATAAATTCCGTGGGGAGCTTCTTTCTCTCAACCGGATTTTTATATCACCTAAATTATGGAAAAAACGATTCCAAAATAAGTCAACAATTCGAGATTTTATCTGCTTATGGAGCATGTTTTCTTGCAAGAAGAAGTCTTATTGATAAAATTGGACTGTTTGACGATGACTATTTTGCATATTTTGAAGAGACGGATCTTAGCCAGCGAGTTTGGCTTTCAGGTTTAAAGGTTATGATCGACCCTTCTTCCACCATTTATCATAAAGGTGCTAAAACCTCGCAGAAACTGCCGACCGCTTTTATTCAATATCATTCTTTTAAAAATAGACTACAAACCTATTTAAAGAACCTAAGTTTTAGTAATCTTTTTAAAATTTTTATTCCCCATCTTTTAATATGCGAAATTTCTTCGGTTTTGTATTTCTTTGTTGGTAAACCAGATTACACTTTAGCCATACAAAAGGCCATTTTCTGGAATCTTCTAAATTTAGGAGGTATTTTAAAAAAAAGACAAATTGTACAAAAATTTCGAAAAGTAAGTGATAATGAATTTATTCCTAAATTAACCAGAAAAGTGAATCTACGGTACTATTATTTTCTTTCCCGAGGGGAGTTGGAAAAGTACAATGATTAACAAATTTAGAGAAAATACAAAATATTTACTCATAATATTAGCCGTTGGAGTACTGGCTTGGTATCAGACTTTAAACTTTTGGTTCTTTAAAGCATTTGAGGCAACATGGTTATCTGGTATAGCACCTTATAATATTGTTAATTTAATAAAAGGACATTCTTTTCTTTACTTTCTTGATTGGAAGTTATTCGGGTGGAATCCTTGGGGATGGTATGCTACAAGCTTAGTTCTTCATCTTATTGCATCAATTCTCTTATTTTGGTTTGTTCTAATAATTTCAAAAAACAAAGTTCTTCCTTTTTTATCTGCACTCTTTTTTGTGGCGAGTTCATCATATAACGACGTCCTAACGTGGGGAAGTTTTAATTCTTATTATCCTCTTCTTTTAATTCTGATTTTAAGTTCACTAATAACATTTATTAAGTACAAAGAAAATAAAAAATTATATTTCTTGGTTCTCTCGGTAGTTTTTTCAACATTAGGTTTTTTTACACGTGAAACAGGAATAGCTATTCTACCAATATTGACAGTTTTAGATATTATTTTTTCAAAAAACTTAAGAACAAAAGATACTGTCTTTGTAATCTTAAAAAGGCAAGTCCCTTTCTATGTTGCTCTAATTGGTTTTTTTATAATTCGATCATTGTATGGTGGAACCCCTGGAGATAGCGCAGATAGCAATGTAAAGTTGCAAATGAAATTTATTCAAGACGGGCTTTATTTGGATTATGCAAAGGCTGCATTTTTGACCTTCGGCAAACTTATCCCTCCGCAGATTATTCCTTATCCTATTCTTAACTTTTCAAGAGAATATTTCTCGCGCTTTGTTTATTCCGAGTTTATAAATACTTATTACTTTCCCATTTTAGGATGGACAGTTTTTGGAGTATTTTCTGCAACATGGTTTAAATTAAGAAAATCAAAAGAATACGGAAAGATATTTCTTTTCTTCCTCATTTGGCTCGGAGCATTTTCACTTTTCGTTTCTCTTGCAATTCCCAATACTCCTGAAGTTTTAGCAAGAGTTTATGAGTATTATACTATGCGCTATAGATATTTTGCGTTTGCAGGCACGTCAATTTTATTGGCATTGATTCTTTTATACTTTTTCGGTAATAAAAGAAAATTCCTTCTCTTAATTGTTGCTGGAGTAGTTTTCACAAATTTATTTTTTATTTGGAGAATAGAAGAAAAAGTTTATGCCACGGCTTATAAGCCAGCCAAGGAATTTTATGTGAAATTTACTTCTTATTTTCCGACTTTGCCAAAAGAAGCTGTTTTTTATATATATCCTCATGCGTCGGGTTTAAGTGATTACCTTTTAGAGTGGTATCTAATTAAAGACCGGTCATACCCCAATCTAGTTGGACAACCTTTTAGAGTTGAATCACAAATAATAGCGGTTCTCACTAAAATAAAAAAAGGAGAAATTAATCTTTCTAACGTTTTTTTTCTCGACTATAATCCCCAAAAAGGTCTAATAAATAAAACAGAGGAAGCTAGAAACTTATTAATAGATCAAATAATCTATACTCCTTTGCCCAAAGCTAAATTTGAAGGCCCTCCTGTTGAACTTCCATACAACGTAGAGTTAAATTTTGGATTGAACAAGAAGAACTCATTCGTAGGACAACAACCAGATAGCTTAAGATTCAGAGCTTTAGTTGATTATGCGGTGGAAAGAAATAAATACCTAAATACAGTTTATTTAACAACAGCTTATACCATGTCACAACGGGCTGGAGAGCCTTTTTTCCACGTGCTACACAAAAATCTAATTGATGGCAATATCGGTTCACGATCTACGTGGATAGCCGATACATTTACACCTTGGGTAGAGGTAGATCTTAAAGAAGAAAAAGAGGTAGCTGCTGTTTCCTGGGGATCAAAAGAAGTACCAACAAGAGTTCCTGCAACTTATTCCATACTAGCTTCCAGAGATGGGAAAAAATGGGAGACGGTAAAAGAAGTTAAGAAATTTAGCGGAACAAAAAATATAGATCTTTTTGATAAATCAACTGTTGCAAGATTTATTAGGATGGAAATAAAAACCACAGCAG
>CAYHJV010000066.1:0-4963 GCA_964357045.1 Candidatus Woesearchaeota archaeon
ATTGGAAGTTTTGTTTGCTTAATCTATTGCATAAAGCTGCACCTTCTTTTCTTGTGATTATTGTATTGGTACAACCGCATCTTTCTAAATTTGCTGCAAGGATTTTTATTCTTGATAAAGAGACTTCGTTTGCGATTATTGTTCCTGTGTTTTGCATACATGCGGCAGTTTGTGTTGTTTTGCTTCCTGGAGAGGCGCATAAATCTAAAATTAATTCGCCAGGTTTGGGTTCTAGTGCTATTATTGGCAACATAGAAGCTAGCTCTTGAATGTAGTAATAACCTAACATGTGCTCTAAAGCTCTTCCTAATTCGCCGGGTTCTAAGTCTATTAAATTCCCTCCGCCAACTCCCCGACCGCCCACCCCTAGATTGCTGCTCGCTTCGCTCGCAGATTGATTTAATTTTAATGTAGAACTATATTTTTTAGTTGGTTTAATAGATTTAATATTATCATTTTCTAAATTTTTATTATTAGGATTCTCATTATCACTGGTTTTATTGGAAACATCTTCTTCGGAAGCAGATTTTCCTTCAACAATCATAATCTCTGGATGCTTCGGCCAGGGTTGTTTTATAATCCAGCCTTTTTTTTCTAATTTAGCTTTTAATTCTTCTGGAGAAATTTTTAGAGTGTTGCAACGCATTGATCTAACTGGTTGTTGTTTTAGAATTTCCATATAGTTTTGGAAATCTTCTTTCTCAGGCAGAAGTTTTTGCATTCTTTCAATGAATTCTGGTTTTGCCTCGGGGATTTTTCTTTCGTGCATGATTTTTTTAAGAGAGTTACCTTTATAAATTTGGTTTGTGTTTCTTGGACAATGGGGAGGAGTTTTGGCGATCTTTTTGGAGATACTTTTAACGAGTACACTAAAAAGTTTATTCCAATATTGAAGATATTTGTATTCTTGTATTTTATTCCTTTAATAGTTATTTCAATTTTGCTTGTAGTTATTTTTGCTGGAGCTTTTTCCTCCTTAGGAGTTTCTCTTCTGAAAACTGGAAGTGTTGATTTAAGTCAGATAGTTTTAGATCAAGGAAGTGCAGGATTTTCAGTTTTGCTTTTTATAGGAATTTTTTTATTTGTAATTGCTTTAGGAGTTTTTTATGTTTTGGCGACTGTTTCATACATTTACACAGGATTTTCTAAACCAGAAAACCTTTCTTTTGACAAGACTTTTGCATTTGCCAGGAAGAACTTTTGGAGATATGCGGGGCTTGCATTATTAACAATAGTATGTCTTATTCCTCTTTATATGCTGCTTATAATTCCCGGAATAATATTCACTGTATTTTGGATTTTTTCTTCTTATATTTTCCTTAGTGGAAATAACGGAGCTTGGGAGTCAATGAAGCAAAGTAAGGTTCTTGTTAAGGGAAAGTGGTGGAGGGTGTTTGGCTACGGACTTTTGCTTTCCGTCATAATTATTGTAATTAGTCTTGTTTTAAAATTTGTCCCATTTTTAGGAAGTATTGTATCTTCTCTTGTGATTACTCCTTTTATGATTCTATTTTTTAAGAATTTCTATATTGATTTGAAGAAGAATAGGTAAAGTTTATAAATAGTTTATTTCTTGGTTTTTTTATGAAGACATTGAGTAAAATAGCTTTGACTGGAGCGACATTGTTAGCTTTAGCTGGATGCAAAGAAACTAAAACTGAATCTTCAGATTTATTATACGAAGATGCTATTGTCTCAGATGTAGTGTATTCACCAAGTAAACATGGTAGCGGTGTGGGCCCAACAATTGATTTAACTGGAGAGGGGGGAATGGGTATCGCTTTTACAAGCGTTAGCGTTCCAGAAAAATATGCTGTAGTTTTTAAATGTCAGCATGGAAAATTTATAGTTGAGGGTGAAACTCCAGAATATAAAGAATTATGGAATAGATTTGAAGAGGGGGATAGTGTTAATGTAAGTTACAAAGAAATTTATAAATCTGTTTATGAAAATGATAGGCTCATTGAGAGAACTTTAACAGCTTATGATTTCTTGGACGCCCAAAAGAAATAATTAAAAATCTCCTAACTTCATTTGCTTTTTGCCTTGGATTATTTCTATAATATTTATCTTGAAAACCTGGAATATATTTTCAACTGCAGGCAAGATTTGATGTTCTAGGTAGTAAGTTATGTCGTATTCTCCTGACTCGCTAGGTAGCTTAACACGATCTCTTACGAGGGCTTTTTTTTGCTGCGATTCTGCAATATAATATTCAATTAAAGTGCCAGAGCTTACAGGTATTTCTTTTTCTTTCATTCTTTGAGCTGCTATAACGTGAGGGGTTGTTGCTTTATACTCGGAGAGGGGTTTTTTCAATTGCGTTTTTACTATGAGCTCTTTTTTGTCAATTTTCCTGCTTTTTATTTTTTTTACAATTTCTTTGACGTATTCAAGAGCTTTTTTTTCATCCCCATTTTCTAAAACATATTCTAACACTTTGTTTTGAACTTGTCTTGCGAGCCGGCACCAATCTCTTCTTACTGTTTCAAAACCTCTAATTTTTAGCCTTCCATTTTCGTCGGCTAAAGCGTATTTCTTTTTTGCCCCAATATCTCCACTTCTTCTCGTTACCCAAATTCCTCTTTTGAAAAATCCTTCCAATTCCATTTCCATAATTCCTGGAAGTTCGTCGTTGAGTTTTTTTAAGAAATCAAGAGTTTGTTTTTTTGTTTTTTTGTTTAACGAGAAAGCTATGGAATCTGTATCGCTGTATATTGTTTTAAAACCATATTCATCAATTTTTTTTATTGCTTTTTGAATTTCAAGTCTTGCAAAGCCAGCAGTTGCTGCGGCCGCTTCTCTGCAATAATATCTTGCTCCGAAAAATCCTTGATAGCCGTAGGAAGCGTTTGCCAAGAGTTTGAAAGCATTGCTCCTGGCTTTTTTAACGGCATCATCCTGATTTTTTAATTCGCTCTTGTATTGTTTTCTTTTTTTAATAATTTCTTCTAACATTTTTGGAAAGAAGCCTGGTTTTTTTGAAAAGTAAACTTTTTTTCCAAGGACTTCAATTAAATGAGCATCTTTTTCCTGCTTTTGATTTTCAAGTAGAGTGGACTTAGATAGGTTAAAAGTTACAATTGTGCTTCCATAACTGCTTGTGAAATCAAATACGGCAAGATTTTCATAAAGTCCTGGAATTGGTTCAAGAACAAATGCACCTTCATAGGGCCTCTCTTCTCTTCTCTTTCCTATTTCGTCATGAGTTGCCTTTTTTTCAGGAATTTCATTAAATTTTTCTAGGTTGTGAAGTATGAAATCTTCAACGTTATTTGACATTCCGTTTCTAGAAACATCAAAAATTGGCTCTTGCATAATTCTTGTAAACTCTAGGAGGTCCGGCCAGAATTTTCCAAACATTCTGAAAACTAAATCTGAATCGTGTAAATTGTATTTAAAATATGGTTCCCAGTGATGATCTTCTAACTTTGAAGAATGTTGGAATGTGAATGGTTTTTTTTCATCGCCTAAAAACTCTTTTGAGCCGTCAGTTAATGAAAGGGTTTCAGATTGCATGTATTGTGAATAAGCTGTTTGTATAAATTTTAATAAATCAATGTGTGCAAGTCCTGAAATTCTTCCAGTTCCCAATCCTTTCCCAAATCCACCGCGCATGAATCTTGGTTGGCTTCCATCTAAACCAAGAGATAATTTTATTCTGTGCTTATCTGCTCTTGCTTTTAAATATGGAAGATCAAACCCATCAGAAAAGTAGCCTACTAAAAAATCTGGCGAAAGTTTTTTTATGTATTCTATAAACTTTTCCAAAAGCTCTGCTTCGTTCTCTACATATTCAACATAATCTAGTTTATTTGTTTTTTTACCTTCGTTGTTTTTCCATGTTATTACTTTTTTGAAATTATCCGAAACCAGAGAAATCATTAGTATTTCTCCTTCACCTATCTTGAATTCGTCGGTTTCTATGTCGTAAGCAACTACCTTTGGTTTAAATTTTCTGTCTTCAATTTCTTTATGGTTTTCTAACTTTATGCATAAATCAACTTCCATGATTTTATCTATTCCTCCAAATTCACTTGAGCCGTTTAATATTCCGCCAGAGACCTCGTACCAGTTCATTGGAACTAATTTCTTTTCAATTATGTAATGGGTAACAAAACTTAAATCATATCCCCGTCTTTTTTCAATTTCGGGGAAGTCAAGTCTGCTGGCAACATCATGAAGATCTTTGTAATTTGTTGCAAAAATTTTCAATGCTTTTACCGGTTTTCCAAGAAAATTTTTCTCATGGACCTCAACTTTTTCAATTTTTGTTTCTCTTCCTGCCGAACTTATTTTTATTTTGGATATTTTTTCAATTAGCTTTTTTATTTTACTTTCATTGGATTTTGGCTTTAGAATTGCCCAAAGGTAAACTGGACAGGTGTCAATTATACAGATTCTTTTACCGATTTCGTCTCTTCCTATGATTTTTACATGGTTCCTACCTTCAAAATCGAAGTAGTCATAGTCTATTGGAATGAAGTTCAGTTTCATGTTTTTTAAAAGTGGTTTTCTTATTTAAAGTTTGGCTTGGTAAGATTTATAAATTTCTTATTAATTAGAAATTCATGGATAGGGATGATATTGGAAGTTATAGAAAAGATCCAGATGTAAGCCAAAAAATTAGAGATTATTCTGCAAGAGATAACAGTGTCAACTTATCTGTTTTAGAGAAAGCTCTTACGATTGGATTAAGAAGATTTCCTGAGTTGGTTAGAGGTGAGACAATTCATGAGAAAGAAATAAAACAAAGACTTAGTGATATAAAAAATACGGGCTATGAAATCAAACCATACTCTCATATGACTAAAGAGGAGGCCTGGAATTATCTTAGGGGGCTAAAAGCTAAATTGCTTAGTGAGGGTGAGAAATATTTGCCTAATGTTATTGAGAAAATTAACGAGGCAAATATTCAGCAAATGAGGGATGCATATTTATTTAGATAAATATAAATATAATT